>CAMWZB010000022.1 GCA_947178655.1 uncultured Porphyromonadaceae bacterium | reverse complement strand
ATACAGGACTTCGACACCGACCGCGAGTACGACGGCATAGCCATCGGCCCGGGACTCGGGCACTCCGACGCCACCGTGGCCGGATTAGAGATATTCCTCAAGGCATGTTTCGCTTCGTCCAAGCCGCTGATACTTGACGCAGATGCGCTCAACTGCCTCACAGTCAAGCCCTCGATGGTGGATTTCATTCCGCCACGCTCCATCCTGACGCCGCACGCCGGTGAATTCGACCGCATATTCGGCGCCCAGAGCTCGCACGCCTCACGTGTGCTCAAAGCGCTCGAGATGGCCGCACGACACAAGATCATCATCGTCCTGAAGGGCCACTATACGCTCACCGTATGGCCTGACGGCTCAATCGTCGTCAACTCCTCCGGCACCGAGGCGCTCGCCACGGCCGGAAGCGGCGATGTCCTCACCGGTCTTATGGCTGGATTCCTGGCTCAGAAACTTGTGCCGGAAGTGGCGGCAGTTGTCGCAGTGTACGTCCACGGTGTGGCCGGACGCCTCGCTGCCCGCCTGAACGGCATCCAGGGCACCACTTCCGAAGACATCGCCGACGCCATAGGTCCGGCCATAGACTCCATCCTCAACCCCCGGCAGAACCGGGAGTCCAACAACACCAAGAATCAATGACTATGAAGCATCTGGCCGCGGCAGTTGCCGCTTTCGCACTGGCTCTTCCCATGGTTGCGCAGACCTCACAGAAGATCACAGCCGGAAAATCGAACGAATACGGGCTCGTCTATTCTCTGCCGAAGACCGCTCTTGACATATATATCGAAGCCGAAATCACAGACGAGCGTCCCGGCGAATTCTACAACTACGCACGTCGGCATCTCGGCATCACCGACGCCATAACGGCGCCGAGGAGCACAGCCACCGTGAAGGATGTCATCATCGTTCCCCGAGGAGTGGCCGACCCCGACAACCGCTGGGTGGCTCAGTTCAAGAACGGGACATCGGTATTCATGAACCTCTCGCCCGAGAACCTCCCCATGTCAGTCAACACCGATGAGACGGCATCCTCTGTCACTCCGGCCATACCGGTGGCACGCCCGGCCGCGCCATCGCCGCTCGACACCCCTGAAGCACGTCAGGCCGTCACCCAGGACATGGCACGCAGCTCCGCCACCTCAAAGAAAGCCGAGCTGGCCGCCCAGCGCATATTCGAGCTTCGCGAGACCCGCTCCGACATACTCTCGGGACAAGCCGAGAATCCGCCGGCCGACGGCGACGCCATGAAACTGGTCCTGAACAACCTCGCAGCTCAGGAAGCCGCCCTTACAGCCATGTTCGCAGGAGTCCGGCAGACACGCACCGAAGTGCGCCGCTATTCCTTCGAGCCTGACTCGGCCGACACTTCTGCCGAGGTGGTGGCCCGGCTGTCGGCCGTTGACGGCCTTATCGAAGCAGACAATCTCGCAGGCGCACCCATCACCCTTTACATCAGCGTGCTCGAGCGCGGCGAACTTCCAGCTGACGAAAAAGGTGTCACAACGACCTTCCCAAAAGGAGGCCTGGCATACAATATACCCGGAACGGCGCTCGTCAGCGTCAGCTGGCAGGGACGGACAGTGGCTTCGGCAGAAATCCCGGTGGCTCAGCTCGGAGTGGTCTTCGGCCTTAACCCTGCGCTTTTCACAGACAAGAAAGAGCCCTACTCGCTCATATATTACACCACGACCGGATCCGTTGTAAAACTTGAGCCGGCAGCACAATAATCAAACACGACATACTCATGAAAAAACTCATCGCCCTCGCGGCACTCCTAATCACACTGTCGGCTCAGGCATTCAGAGTCGACACTATCGCCGTAGCCACTCCGCACCTCGAAACACCACTTGAAGTTGTTGTGATACAGCCCACAGTGGGCGATTATGCCAAAGACAAATACGACACTGTATACCTCCTGAACGGATTCGGCGGCAACCACAAGACATGGTACGGCCTACAACCCCGCATCGCCGAACTGGCTGACCTGTACGGAATGGTCATGGTGATGCCTGACGGCCGCGACACCTGGTACTGGAACTCTCCCGTCGACCCCTCCGTGCAGATGGAAGATGCCATCATCAAAAGCGTAGTGCCCTACATCGACAGCCACTACCCCACCGTCAGGGATGCCGCGCACCGTGCCATCACCGGTCTCAGCATGGGCGGCCACGGCGCCATGTGGCTGGCCACCCGCCATCCCGACGTATTCGGCTCAATGGGAAGCATGAGCGGAGGCGTGGACATCCGGCCCTTCCCGGGCAAGTGGAAGATGGCCGAGAGAATCGGCTCTCCCGACAAGACCGACTGGAGCAAATACACCGTTGCCACACTCGTACCGGCAATGGCCGCGAACGGACAGAACATAACTTTCGACTGCGGATCGGACGACTTCTTCTTCAAAGTCAACAACGAACTTCACGACAGCATGCTCAAAGCCGGCGTAAAGCATGACTACACCGTGCGGCCCGGAGGACACTCCGGTACTTACTGGAAGAATTCGATTCTCTATCACCTTCTTTTCTTCAAGGAGGCATTCGACAAGGCGAAGTAAAAAAGGTACTCCTGCTCAAAAAAAAGACATCTAAAGAATGATACTCAAGTCGCTGTCGCTCACCGGATTCAAGAACATCGAGCATGTACGGCTCGACTTTTCCCCCAAGATAAACTGCTTCCTGGGCGACAACGGCATGGGCAAGAGCAACCTGCTGGACGCCCTCTACTTCCTCAGTTTCTGCCGCAGTTTCACGGGCGCACAGGACGCCCTGCTCGTACGGCGAGGCGAAGTCGTCGCCTCGCTGCGCGGTGAATACTACCGCCGCGGACTTGACGAGGAAATCACAGCCGCTCTCCGCCGGGGCTCCCGAAAAACATTCAAACGCGGCGGCAAAACCTACCAGCGCCTCACCGAACACATCGGAGCATTCCCGCTGGTCCTCCTCTCCCCCGCCGACATGGAACTGGCCGGAGGCGAACCGGCCGAGCGTCGACGATTCATCGACCAGATAATATCGCAGAGCGACGGCCGCTATCTGGACACCCTCATCCGCTACAATGCCGCACTGGAGCAGCGCAACCGCCTCCTGCGCGACGAGAACGGCGACGACAGCATATTCGACGCACTCGAGCTACAGCTCGAAATGGCCGAAGTATACATCACTTCGCAGCGCGAGAAAACTATTCGCAGGCTGTCCGAAATATTCGGACCATACTACCGCGCAATATCTGACGGCGCCGAAGAAGCTGCGCTTGAATACGTCCACACGGATTATCCGCAGGGACTGGCCGCCCATCTGGCATCGATGCGTACACGCGACCGCGCGCTGCACTACACCGCCTCCGGACCACACCGCGACGACATACTCTTCACATCCGACAGCATGCCCGTGCGCCGCACCGCCTCGCAGGGACAGACCAAGACATTCACCACTGCGCTGCGCTTCGCCCAATACGAACTCCTGCGCGAATCCCTCGGCATCAAGCCGCTGCTGCTGCTCGACGACATCTTCGACAAACTCGATGCCGGACGAGTGAGCCGCATCATGGGTATCGTAGGATCGTCCGACACATTCGGGCAGATATTCATCACCGACACAAACCGACGCCACCTCGACGAGATAGTGACCGACATCCCGTGCGAAGCCGACAACTATCGCCTATGGCACGTCGAGCGCGGCCAATTCAGCCCCGTCACCGTATGAAACGCACCGAACCTCTGCGCATCGACGAAATCATCCGCCGCATGATCGACGCCACCGGGATGCGCCCGGAGTATTCGCGCCGCTCGGTGGAGTCGATGTGGCCCGCCGTAGCAGGGCGTAACATCGCCGCCTACACCACGCGACTCTACGTCAAGGACCGTCTGCTGCATGTATTCATCAGCTCGGCCTCGCTGAAAGAAGAGCTCGGATACGTGCGCGCACAGCTCGCCCGGCGGCTGAACGATGCCGTCGGCGCTGATGTCATAGACAACGTCATACTGCATTAATCACTATACATATGCGACATCACATACCGCTTCAGATACGATTCAACGACATAGACCTCTTCGGACACCTCAACAACTCAGTCTACGTCCAGTTCTTCGACATGGGCAAACTCGCCTATTTCAAGCAGTTCATGGAAGGCGGGTTCGAACACGAACCGTCAGTGCCTGTCGTGGCGAAAATCGAATGTACCTTCCTCGCCCCGGTGCACATCGACGACCGCATCGAAGTCCGCACCGCCATCGTCTCCATCGGAGAATCTTCGCTCGTTCTCGAGCAGGAGATCGTTGATGCCGCAGGAGTCGTGAAGAGCAAAGCCACCACTGTCATGGTCAACGTGAATGCCCGCACTGCCACACCCGAACCCGTCAGCCGGGCCTGGCGCGATGCAATCGGCGCATACGAAGGACGCGAGTTCTGAGCTATTCTGCCATTATGCCAATAAAATTGGCCCGAGCAAGCCAAAAGCTGCAATATTAGAGATAATTAACACTCCCTAACGGACCTTTTTCTTATCTTTGTGCATCAAAGCAATAACTGTAAGCATATGATTACGCAACTTTCACAAATCGTTGAAGCCGCCCGCAGCAAAGGTCGGCGCCGCCTTGCCGTAGCCTACGGCAACGACTCCCACACCCTTTCGGCTGTTTACGAAGCCTACCGTCTCGGTCTTGTAGAGCCCACTGTATTCGGCGACAAAGCTGAAGTGCTCCGCATCTGCCAGGAAGAAGGATTCGACTCCGACGCATTCGCCATAGTCGACGAAAAGAGCGACGTACGGTGCGTCGAGCTCGCTGTCTCAGCAGTAGCCACCGGAGCTTCTGACGTTCTGATGAAAGGACTTGTATCGACCGACAAGTATATGCGCGGCATCCTCAACAAAGATGCCGGACTGTTCCCTCCCAAAGGGACCCTCAGCCATGTGTCCGTAGTGCAGCTGCCCGGCCGCTCAAAGCTGCTGTGCATCTCCGATGTGGCAGTCATCCCTCAGCCGGATTTCAAGCAAAAGACCATACTCATACGCTATCTCCGGGAGACTGCCACCTCCCTTGGCATAGACTGCCCGAAGATAGCGTGCATAGCACCCTCCGAACAGGTGCTCCCTACCGTGCAGTCATCTTACGAAGCCGCAATTCTCGCCAAGATGGGCGACCGCGGACAGCTCGGACGCGTCACCGTGGACGGTCCTCTGTCACTGGACGTGGCTCTGTATCCTGAAGCCGCACTCGAGAAGAAAGTTCAAGGCTCGAATGTGGCAGGCGACGCCGACTGTCTTCTGTTCCCCAACATCGAATCAGGCAACGTATTCTTCAAAGCCGCCACTCACATAGGCGGCGGCGAGGTGGCCGCTATTGTCGTAGGCACAAAGGTTCCATGCGTGCTGACATCGCGCGGCGACACTCCCGCCACGAAGCTCTACTCCATCGCTCTCGCCTGCCTCCTGTCTAAATAGTTATCTCCGATATGCCACACAGAATCTTAGCGATAAATCCCGGGTCTACCTCCACGAAAATCGCCGTGTACAACGACGAGGAGCCCGTATTCAGCCAGTCCATCCAGCACACGGCCGAAGAACTCGCACAGTTCGCCAGCGTCATCGACCAGTTCGAATGGCGTAAGGGACTTATCGAAAAAGCCCTGTCCGACAACGGAATAGACATAAAATCTCTCTCTGCCGTCATCGGCCGGGGCGGCATCATCATGCCTGTGGAGAGCGGCGTATACGAAGTGAACGATGCCCTCAAGCACGACCTGATCAACGCCCGGATGCATCATGCCTCCAATCTTGGCGGCCTCATCGCACGCGAGATTGCAGAGGAAGCCGGAGTCAAGTCATACATCGCTGACCCGGTAGTGGTCGACGAGATGATGCCATACGCACGAATCAGCGGACTCCCCGAGCTCCCCCGCGAATCCATATTCCACGCCCTGAACCAGAAAGCCGTGGCCCGTATATTCGCCAAAGAGTCCGGCAAGCGCTATGAGGACCTCAACCTCGTGGTGTGCCACATGGGAGGCGGCTGCACCGTCAGCGCCCACCGTCGCGGACGAGTCATCGACACCACCAACGCCCTTGACGGGTGCGGGCCTTTCTCGCCCGAACGCTCAGGCTCGCTTCCGCCCGGTCCGCTCATCAAACTATGCTTCTCCGGAAAGTACACCGAACAGGAACTGATACGCAAAGTTCACGGAGCAGGCGGCCTTGTGGCTCATCTCGGTACAACCTCGGTGCCCGAAGCTCTTGACCGAATCATGGCCCACGACCTGCACGCCATGCTCATACTCCGAGCCATGTGCTACTCCATAGCCAAGGAAATCGGTGCCATGTCAGTAGCTCTGAAGGGTGATGTCGACGCCATACTCCTCACAGGAGGCATCGCGCACAGCAAGCGGGTCACCGACTTCATCGCGAACCATGTCGACTCCATCGCCCCCATATACGTATATCCGGGCGAGAACGAGCTCAAGGCCTTGGCCGAAAACGCTCTGGCCGTGCTCCGGGGCGAACGTCAGGTTCACACCTACGAGAGCGCCGAATCCGACGACCCCTCTGCCGTCAACGACACCTCCAGGCCCTCCAAACTCCGCGACTGGCTCATATCAGCCAACGTCCAGGAAGACGTGGTGACAAAGTCGATCACGGCCATCCGCCAGTATCTCCGCAAATGGAGCGCCCGAAAAGACCGTTGATATATTCACGCCGACAATATTCTCTACTGCATATGCGAAAACTCGCTTTTATCCTGGCCCTCGGCGCCGCAGCCTCAATGCTTGCCGCCGTCCCTCGCGTAGTCGCCCACAGAGGCTATCACCGCGCCGAAGGCTCGGCCCAGAACTCCATCCGCGCACTTGTCAAAGCTGACTCAATAGGCGCTTACGGAAGTGAATTCGATGTCTGGCTTTCGGCCGATAACAAACTGTACGTCAACCACAACCGCGACATCAATGGCATAGTAATAGAGACTTCGACATCAGAAGCCATCGACACATGCCATCTTGTCAACGGAGAACTCATCCCGACCCTCGACGCCTATCTTGACGCCGCCAAAGGCCTCAAGACCATGCTCGTGCTTGAGCTCAAGCCACACACCGATTCTGCACGCGAGGACGTGGCCATACCCATGATTCTTGATGCCGTGGCAGAACGCGGACTCGAGGACCGCATGATATACATCACCTTCTCCCGCAACGCATTCGACAAATTCGCTGCGGCCACCACTCGGCCCGTGCAGTTCCTCACATCGGTCGCACCCGAAGAGATAGCCGCCGCTGCAGCCAAGGCCAAAGCACCGCTCGGAGCCGACTTCAACCTTAGCGCATTCCGCAAGAATCCGCAGTGGATCACAGCTTTCCAGTCAGCCGGACGCGACGTGAACGTATGGACCGTCGACAAACCCGAGGACCTTCAGTGGTGCATTGAGCAAGGCGTGGACTTCATCACCACAAACGAGCCCGAACTCACCGCCCGAATGATCAGCGAGCATCAGAAATGAGCACACAGCAGCACATACTCTGGGCCGATGACGAGATTGACCTCCTCAAGCCGCATCTCCTGTTCCTGAAGAACAAGGGATACGACGTGGTGACGGCCAACAACGGCCGCGACGCGCTTGACATGGCCCTGGCGACCCCCTTCGACCTGATTATACTTGACGAGAACATGCCCGGCCTCACCGGTCTCGAAACCCTCGCCATGATCAAGCAGCACCAGCCTCAGACGCCGGTCATCATGATCACCAAAAGCGAGGAGGAGAACATCATGGACCAGGCTGTGGGAAGCAAAATCGCCGACTATCTCATCAAGCCGGTCAATCCGAATCAGATACTGATCGCCATCAAGAAACACCTCCACGCCGACTCGCTCGTGAGCCGAAAGGTATCGGGCGACTACAGCCGCGAATTCGGTCAGCTCGGCAGCCTGATCAACAACGCCAGTACCATCGATGACTGGTACGACCTCTACGGACGGCTGGTATTCCGTGAGATGGAACTCGCCGAGGCCGATACGAACATGGGCGAGATGCTCGAAACACAGAAGAAAGAGGCAAACGCCGAATTCTACAAATGGATACGCCGCCGCTACGAGTCATGGCTCGACGACAACTGCACCGACAAGCCCCTGATGAGCCCGCGCATATTCCCCGAGAAGGTGTTCCCGATCCTCGACAACGGAGAGAAAGTATTCTTCATCATCATCGACAACTTCCGCCTCGACCAGTGGCGCAGCATCAAGCCTCTTCTTGCCGACCATTTCAACTTCGACGAGAGCCTCTACACCACCATCCTGCCCACGGCCACCCAATATGCCCGAAACGCCATTTTCTCCGGACTCATGCCACTGCAGATAGAGCGCATGTTCCCCGACCTGTGGGTGGACGAGGACTCCGAGGAAGGCAAGAACATCAACGAATCGCCGCTTATCGCCACACAATTCGAGCGATACCGCCGCCAATGCCGTTTCTCATACACAAAAATCAATGATACGGCAAGCGGCGAAAAACTGCTGCGCGACTTCGCACGTCTTGAGCAGAACGACCTCAACGTCATCATCTTCAACTTCATCGACATGCTCTCTCACGCACGCACAGAATCGAAGATGATACGCGAACTCGCATCGACCAACGCCGCATACCGCTCCCTCACCGAATCATGGTTCCGGCACTCGTCGGCGCTCGAGATTTTCCGCCGCATCGCCGCATCGGGATACAAGATCGTGCTCACCACCGACCACGGCACGATACGCGTGGACAACCCGGTCAAAGTCGTCGGAGACAAGAACACCAACACCAATCTCCGATACAAACTCGGCAAGAATCTGGCATACAATCCCAAACAGGTGTATGAAATCAAGAACCCGGCCCGCTTCGGACTCCCGGCGCCGAATCTGTCCACCACATACATCTTCGCATCACGCGACGATTTCTTCGCCTATCCGAACAACTACAATTATTACGTTCAGTACTATACAGGCACATTCCAGCACGGCGGCATATCGCTTGAGGAAATGCTCGTTCCACTGATAACAATGACCCCAAAATGAAAACCATACACGTACCCTCCATAGATGCGCTTCCCGAAGCAGCCCGCGAATTCATGGGCCTTATGGGCGACAACACCGTATTTGCATTCTACGGCGACTTTGGCGCCGGAAAGACCACTTTCATAAACGAACTGTGCCGTGCGCTCGGCGTCGACACCGACGACACCGCCTCTCCCACATTCGCTCTCATCAACGAATACCGCTCCGACTCGACAGCCGAACTGATATATCACTTCGACTTCTACCGCATTGAAGACCTCGATGAAGCCCTCGAACTTGGAATCGAAGACTACTTCGACAGCGGTGCCGTATGCCTGATCGAATGGCCCGAACGAATCTCTCCCGTGCTGCCTGCCGATACAGTGTCGGTACGCATCCGCGTCAACGACGACGACAGCCGCACCATCGAGATTTCGGAATGAAGCCATTCTTCGAGATTCTCGAGGCCTGCACCTCCACAAACACACTCATGAGCAGCCGGACCGACGTCCCACACGGGTCGGTTCTGGCTGCACGCATGCAGTCGCAGGGCCGCGGTCAGCGCGGCAACTCATGGGAATCCGAGCCGGGATGCAACCTCACATTTTCACTCATGCTGCGCCCGGAAGCACTCCCGGCAGCACGACAGTTCGAACTCTCGATGGTCGTATCGCTTGCCATAGCGGATGCAATCGACGCACTGCTGCCACCCGGAGTGCAAACCACCGTAAAGTGGCCCAACGACATCTACATCGGGCTTGGCAAAGTCTGCGGAATCCTCATCGAGAACAAGTTGCGCGGCACCCATATCGACTCCTCCATAGTTGGAGCCGGTATCAACGTCAACCAGCGCGACTTCATATCCGACGCGCCTAATCCCGTGTCAATCATTCACTACAACGGTGGACTCAAGACCGATCTGGACTCCTTCCTGCGCGATGTCACCCACCGCATCACCTCGGACTGGGACGCCTACAGCACCGCACCCGACCCGGATGCTCTCTCGGCCCGCTACTTCGCGCGTCTGCTCTGGACATCGGGCGACCATCCCTTCCGCGATGCCGCCGGCCACACCTTTCACTCCCATATCACCGCCGTAGCGTCCGACGGCACCCTCACATTGGCCAATGGCCGCACATTCCTATTCAAGGAAGTATCGTTCATTATACCTTAGTCCGGTGACCTTTTTTTACTTTTTGGCATCTGCCTTTACATTATTTAACCGCTAATTGTACTTTTCGGACAAATATTTGGCCAAAAAGGCGAGGGGTCGCTTATTTTTGTTTCGTAACTTTGCATGGCGAAAAATATGTTGTTAAACATGTTTTTCAAGTTATATTCCGGCTTAAGGCAGATTGAATCAACCCCAACCCACTGTCGGACAGAGCAATACCCGGCAGCGCGATGCCTGACAGAGCGATTTCCGGCAGCGCGATGCCTGACAGAGC
>CAMWZB010000021.1 GCA_947178655.1 uncultured Porphyromonadaceae bacterium | reverse complement strand
CGACTATTTGACCGACATGCTACTTAAGGCCAAATTTTGATGCGGTTGCCCTGCCTAAGAAATATATTCATTAAACAAAACCTAATACCAATCCTTAAATTATGACACAAACATTCCAGAGCCACCCGGCTCTTCGGAAACTGAGCAGTCTGCTTGTCCTCGTAGTGGCGCTTCTGCTTCCGACTCTTGTCCGGGCACAGGCTTCAAGCCCCGTCACAGGTACGGTAATTGATGAAATCGGCGAACCGCTCATAGGCGTGTCAGTGACCGCAGCCGGCGCCAAGACCGGTGTTGCCACAGATATGGACGGCAAGTTCAGCATAGTCCTTCCTGCGGGAGTCGACAAGCTGGTATTCACCTACATAGGCTACAATACCCGGGAAGTTGCCGCCACCCCGGGCATGAATCTCAGCATCGAGATGGAGCCAAGCAGCAGCGCACTGCAGGAAATGGTCGTCATCGGCTATGGTACAACCAAGAAAAATGACCTTACAGGATCTGTGGCAGCCATCAGTGAGAAAGACTTCAATCAGGGCGTCATCAGTTCGCCTGAAGAACTCATCAATGGCAAAATCGCCGGCGTGCAGATCACGAACAGCGGCGGTTCGCCCAATGGCGGGGCCACCATCCGCGTGCGTGGCGGCGCGTCGCTCAACGCATCGAACGATCCTCTGATAGTGCTCGACGGTGTTCCCATGGAGGTGGGCGGCGGAGTAGAGGGCGCAGGCAACTTCCTGAGTCTCATTAACCCGAACGACATCGAAAGCATGACCATACTCAAGGACGCGTCATCGACGGCCATCTACGGCAGCCGCGCTTCGAACGGCGTCATCATCATCACCACCAAGAAAGGTGGCGGCGACGGGGTCAAGGTGTCTTTCCAGACCACCAACTCTGTATCACACAAGGGCCGCACGTCGCCTCATCTGTCGATCGACGAGTTTCGCGATGTCATCAACACCTTCGGCACCGCCGAACAGGTGGCTCTTCTTGGCAACCATACCACTGACTGGAACGACGAGGTATTCCGCAACGCATTCGGCACAGACAACAACATCAGCATAGCCGGACGCGCCGCCAAGTGGCTTCCATTCCGCGTGGCTCTCGGCGCTACGTATCAGGAAGGTATCCTCCTCACTGACAAGTCGAACCGCTACACGGCTAACCTGAACCTCAATCCGTCGTTCTTCGATGACCATCTTCGCATCAACATCAGCGGCAAAGGCACATATGCCGACAACCGCACCGCAAACAGCGGCGCCATCTGGAATGCCGGCGCCTATGACCCCACCCAGCCCGTGTACGGCACTCTCGATGCTTCAGGCAACCAGATCATGACACCCGACGGAAAGCCCATCTTCGGCGGCTTCCATGAAGTGGTGGATCCGGCCAACAATCCGGCCCAGGGCGCCATCGCCAATCCCGTGGCCATGCTCGAGCAGTACAACAACCGCTCCAAGGTGTGGCGATTTGTGGGCAACTTCGATGTGGACTACCGTCTGCACTTCCTCCCCGAACTCCGTCTGCATGTGACCGGCGGCTATGACTACTCGCAGGGCAAGCGCTCAGTGAGCATGCCGCAGAACAGCTTCGACAACTACACCTCAGGCGGCTACAACTACACTCAGGGTCCTCAGAAGAACACCAACAGACTTCTGACGGCCTACGCCAACTACAACAAGACATTCGATGCTATCCGCTCGACCGTCGACGCCACCATCGGCTACGACTATCAGTACTGGCGCAACGACTATCCGGCCTACGACACTTTCAACGAGGCCGGCGACATCACCAACAGCAGTCAGGCCTATGACGAGCGTCACTCGCTCCTGTCGTACTACGGACGTATCAACTACAGTTTCGACAGCCGCTATCTGCTCACTGCCACATTCCGCCGCGACGGTTCGAGCCGCTTCGCCAAGAACAACCGCTGGGGCACGTTCCCCTCAGTGGCGCTTGCATGGCGTGTTGCCGGAGAGGACTTCTGGGAGAACTTCCGCACTGTGATGAACGACTTCAAGGTACGTGTCAGCTATGGTGTGACCGGCCAGCAGGACGGTATCGACAACTATGGCTATCTGCCCAACTACACCGTATCCAACCCGGGTGCTTACTATTGGTTCAATGGACAGTGGATACCTCTCTACCGTCCGCAGAAGTACAATCCCGACCTGCGCTGGGAGACCACCAAAAGCTGGAACTTCGGTGTTGACTTCGGATTCCTCAATGGACGTCTGAGCGGTAGCGTGGACTACTACACCCGCAAGACCGAGGACCTTCTCGCTACAGTGCCCATTCCCGCGGGCGTGAACTTCGACAAGACCATGCTCAGCAACGTGGGCAATGTCGACAGCAAGGGTGTCGAAATCGCCCTCACGGCCAACATCATCGACACCAAGGACTGGTCGTGGAACGCTACGTTCAACGCCACCTGGCAGGAGAACAAAATCACCAATCTGAGCCTCGTCCCCGGCACTGATGCCGCCGACACAAGCGTAGGATATATGGAGGCCACTCCCGTGATGGTGTATAAGACCGGCTATGCTCCGAACACCTTCAAGGTGTACAAGCAGATTTACGACAGTGAGACCGGTATGCCGATCGAGGGTCTGTATGCCGACCTCAATGGCGACGGCCGAATCACGGCCGAGGACCAGTACTACTACCACCACGCCTCGCCCGACTGGATATTCGGCTTCAGCACTTCGCTTCGCTGGAAGAAGTGGACTCTGAGCACAGCTCTCCGCGCACAGGTGGGCAACTATCTCTATAACGGCAACGCCGCCAACATGGGCGCATGGGAGTGCGTGTCGTGGAATGTCGGTCAGATCAACAATCTTTCGTCGAGCTTCCTTGACACCAACTTCCAGCGCAGGCAGTATGCTTCAGACCACTATGTGGAGAACGCCTCGTTCCTGAAGATGGACAACCTTCAGCTGAGCTACAACTTCGGACGTATCGCTCACAACCTTGACCTTCATGTGTCGGCTATGATGCAGAACGTGTTCACCATCACCAAGTACAAGGGCGTCGACCCCGAGAGCAACTGGGGTATCGAGTCGTCGATGTATCCGCGTCCGCGCACCTATTCACTCACCGTTGGTCTTAACTTCTAACAAACACACCGAACAGATACAATGAAAAAGCTATATATGATTCTGGCCGCAGCCCTGATGCTGCTTGCCGGGGCCTGCACCTCGGATCTTGACCAGAAACCCGTGATAGGCACCACCAGCGACGACGTGTACTCATCCGTCGAAGGCTACCGCTCGGTGCTTGCCAAGATATACAGCACGTACAGCCTCATCGGCGCCGAACGTGGCGGCGGCTCGGCCGACATCTCGAGCAACCAGGGCCAGGACATGCTCCGCACCCTCTTCAACCTTCAGGAACTTCCTACCGACGAGGCTGCCTACAAGTACCTTTCGGGTGACAACCTCTCAGACCTGACCTATATCAACTGGGACGCCACCGACGTGTGGGTGTCGGACGCATACTACCGTCTGTACTATATCATAGCGCTGTCGAATGAATTCCTCCGCTACTGCGACGAGGGCACCATCGCCGGATTCGGCGAGAGTGCCGCTGAAGAGCTCCGCACGTATGCCCTTGAGGCCCGGTTCATGCGCGCATATACCTACTACCACGTGCTCGATCTCTTCCGCAAGGGTCCGTTCGTCGATGAGAACACGCCCATGACGGGCTTCATACCCGAGGCTTACGACGGCACGCAGCTCTACGACTTCATCAAGAGCGAAATCGACGCCATCGCACCACTGCTTCCCGACAGTCCGTCGTACGCCCGTGCCGGCAAGGGCGCGGCATACGCTCTCGGCGCCCGTCTGGCCATCAATGGAGAAGTGTACACAGGCACATCGCACGCATCCGAAGCCATCGAATACTGTAATAAGGTCATGGCTCTGGGCTACTCGCTCGAACCTGTATACAGCAGCCTTTTCAACGCTGACAACGACAAGCGCACCAATGAGATAATCTTCGCTTTCGCAGCCGACAACGCCAATGCTGCCACATGGGGCTCGGCCACATATCTTGTAGCCGGCTCATGTCCCAACGACGGCGATGACGTGACGGGCATCTACGGATGCGGCACCGCATGGGGCAACTTCTCGATGCGCGGCGAAGTGACCTCGCTCTTCGACGCCGAGCATGACAGCCGTTTCCTCTTCCTCACTGACGGGCGTGACGAATTCTTCACTGCCGGCATAGAGACTGCCAACCAGGGCTACCGCTCGTACAAGTGGACCAACATCAACGACGCCGGCGAGCAGGCTTGCGTGACAGATATCGGCGTGAACACCGACTTCCCCATCTTCCGTCTTTCGGAAATCTACCTCACCGCAGCCGAGGCAGTGCTCCGCGGCGGTCAGGGCATGAGCCGCAGCGAGGCCGCCGCCCTTGTCAACGAAGTGCGCCGCCGTGCCTACGGCGACCGTTCGGGCGACATCTCCGAAGCTCAGCTCACTCTTGATTTCATCATCGACGAGCGTGGCCGCGAGTTCTATCACGAGCTGCACCGCCGCACCGACCTTGTGCGCTTCGACCGCTTCGCCGGTTCGAACTACCTGTGGCAGTGGAAAGGCGGCGTCATCGACGGACGCGGCGTGGACAAGCGCTACAATATCTATCCCATCCCCGTGACCGAGCTGTCGGCCAACCCCAACCTCAAAAATGAGCTTTACTAATCTTCCAAGCAACAGCCAACAATGAACGCATACAGCAAATATACAGCCGCTCTGGCTCTTGCAGCCCTGGCTCTTACGGCCTGTGAGAAAGACGGCGACACAATATACACAGGCAGTGTCACCGATCCGTCGGTGGAGACAACCGCCAATGACATAGTGCTGGACGAGAACAATCTCGGGATGCTCGCCCTGACAGTGTTCTGGAACGAAAACGGAGATATCACACTCTCCGACCCGGGAGTGGCCGCTCCGTCGAACGCTTTCACCAACACGCTCCAGATGTCGGCGTACGAGGACTTCTCCACTGTCTATGAGGAAACGATGGGCGACGGTGTGACGTGCCGTCAGTTCACTGCCGGAGAACTCAATTCCGCAGCCATCCGCGGCGGTATCGAAAGCGGTACTACGGCTCCGGTGTACATCCGCATCAAAAGCGTGCTCGGTCCCAATATAGCACCACGCTACAGCAATGTACTGAAGATTAACCTCACCACCTATCTTATCGACCTGACCATCGGCGCCATCCTCGACAAGAATCAGGAGGACACGGGCCGCACGCTGGCTCTGACCGACCGCGACAACGTGTTCGCAGGGTTCCTTGGTGCGGCATCCTGGGAGAACTGGTACTTCCGCGCTCCCGGCGGCGAGCTGTGGGGCACTGCGGCAGATCCGGGCGAAGCATTCATGCTCGGAAGCAGCAGCAAGGGCGAGATATGGAACAACTGGTTCCCCGAGCCTGCCGGATGCTACTACACTACAGTGAATATCCCTGCCAATGAATGGACGGCACAGCTCGTGAAGAGCCTTTCGCTCAGTGGCGACATCAGCGGCGACATGACCTATGACCGCCACTCCAACGCATGGAGCTACACTTTCGACGCACAGCCCGGCAGCTATAGTGTCAGCATCTCCGGTGTGAGCGATATATACAATCACAGCGGTGGCGACGGCGCTCCTGCTCTGACCGATATCCCTGTAGGGTTCGGCGGAGAGGCCGGAGCCCTCACTTTCGGCACGACGGCCTCGCCGGTCACCTTCGATGTGGCCACAGCAGGCGAAGTCAGCATAGTGCTTGACCTCTCCAATTCCAAAGAATGGACCATAGGCACCGGCACTCTCGCTCCGGTAGTCGAGATATCTCCGATGGTCTATCTGCTCGGCATCGTAGAGCCATGGGGCTTCAGCGACTATCTGCGCCTCTACAGCAAGGAAGACCTCTCCTATGGCGGCGTGCACTATGTGGAGTCGCTCTGGGGCTGGCAGGTAGGCATCGAGGCCGACAACTGGAGCGATGTGTACAAGATGGTGGCCGGCGGCAACGCATACGAGGGCAAACTCGCCATGGACGCCCAGGACAACATCACCGCGCCCGAAAACGGAACATACATCTTTGACATCTCGCTCAAGTGGCTCTCATACAGCCTCACGGCTCTTACATCGGTTTCGGCTACAGGCATGAATGACGACTGGAACCTGCATGCCATGACCGCCACGGAGACTCCGGGTGTGTACACCATCGAGTTCGAGAAGACCGCCGAGACACCCTGGGGCGTGAAGATCGTTTTCAACGACAACTGGGACCTCTTCTACGGAGGAAACGGTAACCCCGGCGAGATGTGCTACAAGTGTGATGGCTTCACCGGCGACAATGACTTCGCCATCGGCGACACTGTGGTGCTCACCGTCGACATATTCAATGCAACATATTCTTACGCTAAGAAATAAAACCGGACAATCATGAAACTCAAGCATATTATGATGATGGCTGTCGCCGCTCTGGCAGCCGCAAGCTGCACCGAAGACAGTCCCAAGACCATATGGCCTGAAGGCGAGGGTCCTGACAAGGAACCTGTGCAGATAGAGCGTGGCGCTTTCGCCAAAGGTGCCGATGTGAGCTGGGTCACCGAGCTCGAGAAGGCCGGGTATACTTTCACCAATGCCGCCGGCACAGAGAAGGAACTCATGGAGCTGCTGCGCGATGACTGCGGCGTGGATGCCATCCGTCTGCGCGTGTTCGTCAATCCGGAGCGCGACAAGGAAATCAACGGCTGGTGCAACATTGACGATGTCATCGTCAAGGCACGCCGCGCCCATGCCCTCGGCCTTCGTCTGATGATTGACTTCCACTTCAGCGACCGCTGGGCCGACCCCGGCCAGCAGTTCATCCCTTCGGAATGGGAGAATTACACCCTTGAAGAGGTAAAAAGTGCCATGACTGACCATGTCAACACACTAATGACGGCTTTGCAGCGTTATGATATTGAACCCGAATGGGTTCAGATCGGCAACGAAACCCGTACCGGCATGATGTGGCCTCTTGGCGAGTATCAGAACGGCGACAACTTCACTCAGATGGTTAACGCCGGATATGACGCCGTCAAGGCTGTATTCCCTGAGGCACTTGTCATAGTTCACCTTGACTGTGGCAACGAGCCGTACCTTTACACCCGCCTGTTCGGCAAGCTCGAGGCAGAGGGTGGCAAGTACGATATGATAGGCATGTCGCTCTATCCCGGCGATTCATCATGGCAGAAGGACATCGACGACTGCATAGCCAACATCCGCAAGGTGCAGGGCGACTACGGCAAGCCTGTGATGCTGTGCGAAATCGGTTTCGACTACACTCAGCCTGAAACCGCCGGACGCATCCTCTCCGACATGATGGAGAAGGGCAAGGCCGTCGACCTGAAGGGTATCTTCTGGTGGGAGCCCGAAGCTCCGGCCGAACGCGGGTATACCAAGGGATGCTTTGACAATGGCACTCCGACTGCCGCTCTGGACGCTTTCAAGAACTGAAAGAGGCCTTGATATTAATTCGGGTTCCGCAGAGGGTCTTTTGCTCTTCTGCGGAACCTCAATAACTAACCATAGATGACACAGACCAAACATTTGTTTATTCTTCCGGCCATAGCTCTCCTCGGAGGCGCGGCCGCTTTCGCCCAACGGTCGGAGATGACTCTGAACGACGGATGGCAGTTCTCAAAAGGCCACAGTGCCGATGTCAAGTCGTGGCAGAACGTGCGTGTGCCGCACGACTGGGCAATATATGGTCCGTTCGACCGCAATCATGACCTTCAGGTCGTGGCAGTGGAGCAGAACGGCGAAACCGAGAAAACAGAAAAGACAGGCCGTACGGGCGGCCTGCCATTTATCGGCAAGGGTGTCTACCGCACCACTTTCGAGGTGCCTGATACGGCCGGCCGTGCAGTGAACATAGTGTTCGACGGTGCCATGAGCAACGCCAGGGTGTACGTCAATGGCACTGAGGTTGGCTTCTGGCCGTATGGCTACAACTCGTTCAGCGTCGATGTGTCCAAGGCCATGCGCCCCGGCGCTAACGATCTTGTGGTGGAGCTGGAGAACTATGAACGCGCGTCGCGCTGGTATCCCGGAGCCGGTCTGTACCGCAATGTGCATGTGGTCAACACCGACCGTGTCCACATTCCCGTGTGGGGCACATACGTCACCACACCGGTAGTGGACAAGGATGAGGCATCGGTGAATCTGCGCATGAAAATCGATGGTGCCGTACGCGACGAAAAAATCACTGTCGCAACTGACATCATCGCGCCTGACGGGCGCAAGGTGGCTTCGTCGGAGGCTGTTTACGTGGCCCGCGGACAGGAGTTCGCGCAGAATTTCCTCGTGAAGTCACCCGAACTGTGGAGCCCCGGCAATCCGGCTCTGTACACGGCTCATACTACCCTGAGTGTCAACGGCAATGCTGTCGACAGCTATGATACGCGCTTCGGCATCCGCAAGCTCGAGTACATCCCCGAGCGCGGATTCTTCCTCAACGGCGAGCCGACGAAGTTCAAGGGAGTCTGCAATCATCATGACCTCGG
This sequence comes from uncultured Porphyromonadaceae bacterium, assembly GCA_947178655.1. The sequence goes on along the minus strand of CAMWZB010000021.1, from coordinate 2,161 downwards.
CCCTCTCGGAGCTGCTGTGAACCGTTCGGCTCTCCGTCATCAGATAGACCTGCTCAAGGATATGGGCGTCAACGCCATCCGCACGTCGCACAATATGCCGGCTCCCGAACTGGTAGAACTCTGCGACGAGATGGGCGTCATGCTCATGGTCGAGCCTTTCGATGACTGGGGCTTCCGGCCCAAGTCGCCCAATGGCTATGGCAGCGTGTTCGACGAGTGGGCTGTCCGCGATATCACAAATATGGTGGAACACTACCGCAACAATCCTTCAGTGGTGATGTGGTCGATCGGTAACGAGGTTCCCTCACAATGGGGCCCCGACGGCATGTCGGAACTCGTCATGCTTCAGGACCTGGTGCACAGGCTCGACCCGACGCGCCCTGTCACCTGCGGCATGGACCAGATAGGCGCCGTGCTTGACAATGGTTTCGCCGCCGCACTGGATATCCCCGGCTTCAACTACAAGCCACAGCACTACGACAATGCGTACAAGATACTGCCGCAGAAGATGATTCTCGGTTCGGAGACGGCCTCGACAGTGTCGAGCCGCGGCAAGTACTACTTCCCTGTGGAGTTCGGCGAGCACCACACTGTGATGCATCCTGACAATCACAGCAACAGCTATGACAACGAATCGTGTGTGTGGTCGAACACTCCCGACATCGACTTCGTCATGGATGACGACCGCGAATGGGTGCTCGGACAGTTCGTATGGACCGGCTTCGACTATCTCGGAGAGCCTTCGCCCTACGATACTGACGCATGGCCCAGCCACAGCTCGTACTTCGGCATCATCGACCTCGCGTCGCTCCCCAAGGACCGCTACTACTTCTACCGCTCGAAGTGGAATACCGCCGAGCCGACTCTCCACGTGCTTCCGCACTGGACGTGGCCTGACCGCAAGGGCAAGGTGACTCCGGTATTTGTCTACACGTCGTATCCCGAGGCCGAGCTCTTCGTCAACGGCGTGAGCCAGGGCCGCAAGAGCAAGGACCCGTCGAGCCTTCTGGACCGCTACCGTCTGCGCTGGAACGACGTGGTGTACCAGCCCGGTGAAATCCGTGTTGTAGCCTATGACGCCGACGGCAACGCCGCCGAGGAGCGCACCGTCCGCACGGCAGGCAAGGCCGCAGCTCTGCGCATCGAGGCCAACCGCAGTGAGATTGCCGCTGACGGTGACGAACTGGTCTACTTCACCGTGACCGCAGTCGACAGCAAGGGCAATCCTGTGCCTGACGCCTCGAATCTGGTGAAGTTCACCGTGTCGGGAGCTGGAACATTCGAGGCTACGGCCAATGGTGACCCGACCTGCGTCCTCTCCTTCCAGAATCCGGAGATGAAGCTCTTCAGCGGTGCTGCGACCGCCATAGCACGCAGCGCCAAGACCCCCGGGACTCTGACCATCAAGGCCTCCGCCAAGGGCCTCAAGCCGGCTCAGGCAACCGTGACGGTCAAGTAAGGCACACATAAATAATCACAAAAACAGAACCCGTCAGAGCGATAGAGCATCGCCTTTGACGGGTTCTGTTACTGTTATGTGCTTGTCCGGGATGTCGGCCGGAGGAAGAAGCGCAAGACGGCCCGGCTCTGAGTGATTCAGCAGCCGGGCCGTCTTGGTTATGGTCGTGTCGTAATCGACTGTCAGTCGATGATGTCGAAGCCTGTGTACTTGCGCAGACACTCAGGCACTACGATGCCTTCGGGAGTCTGGTTGTTCTCAAGCAGTGCTGCCATGATTCGGGGCAGGGCCAGTGCCGAGCCGTTGAGTGTGTGGCAGAGCTGTGGCTTCTTGTCCTCGCCGCGGAAGCGGCATTTGAGGCGGTTGGCCTGATATGTCTCGAAGTTGGATACCGACGATACTTCGAGCCAGCGGCCCTGGGCGGCGGAGTACACTTCGAAGTCGAAGGTGATGGCCGATGTGAAGCTCATGTCGCCTCCGCACAGGCGGAGTATGTGCCAGGGGAGACCGAGTTTCTCGAGCAGACCCTGTACGTGTGCTTTCATTTCCTCGAGGGCTGCATATGAGTTCTCAGGCTTCTCGATGCGCACGATTTCCACTTTGTCGAACTGATGCAGACGGTTGAGTCCGCGCACGTCCTTGCCGTAGGAGCCGGCCTCGCGGCGCCAGCAGGGGGAGTAGGCTCAGTTCTTCTTGGGCAGC
>CAMWZB010000020.1 GCA_947178655.1 uncultured Porphyromonadaceae bacterium | reverse complement strand
CCGTTATAGTATATATGATTGTTGATGATATCCAACCGCTTTTCGGGCCGTCGCTCTTCGGTGACGCCCCTATAGTGCTTGCCGGTCCGTGCAGTGCCGAGAGCGAGCGCCAGGTCCTTGATACAGCCGACGCCCTTGCCGCCGGAGGCATACGCATATTCCGCGCCGGAGTCTGGAAGCCGCGCACCAAACCGGGAGGGTTCGAGGGCATCGGGTCTCCGGCTCTTCAGTGGCTGCGTAAGGTCAGAGAGCGGACCGGCATGCTCACCGCGACCGAAGTTGCCTCGCGGGCACATCTCGAGGAGGCTCTCGACGCCGGTATAGACGTGCTGTGGATAGGCGCACGTACGACGGCAAATCCGTTTGCTGTCCAGGATATAGCTGACGGGCTGGCCTCGCTCCCTCCCGAACGCCGAGACAGTATTCCGGTTCTGGTCAAGAATCCGGTCAATCCCGACCTCGAGTTGTGGATCGGGGCTCTTGAGCGTATATATCGTGCCGGCATCCGTCGTCTGGGGGCCATTCACCGAGGCTTCAGTTCGTATGGAAAGCATATCTACCGCAATCCTCCTAAATGGCGCATCCCGATCGAACTGCGTCGTCGCATCCCCACGCTCACAGTCATCTGCGACCCGAGCCATCTGGGCGGACGCCGCGAATACATAGCGTCTCTGTCTCAACAGTCACTCGACATGGGCTTCGACGGGCTTATGATAGAGAGCCACTGCGATCCGGCGTCGGCTCGGAGCGACTCTTCGCAGCAGGTGACCCCGGCCGAACTCTCGGCTATACTCGCCGGCCTGCGGCGTCACACCGGGACCTCGGGAGCCGAATCCCTTTCGGAGTTTCGCGACAGCATCGACCGTATTGACATCGAACTTCTTGAGCTTCTTGGCAAGCGTATGGCCCTTGCCCGTGAGATCGGCCGCTACAAGCGTGAGCACAACATGCCGGTGGTGCAGTCGGACCGCTACAATGACTTAATGCAGAATCGGGTCGATGATGCCGCCCGTCTTGACCTGTCGGCTGACTTTGTGAGCAATATACTTTCGTCTATTCATGAGGAGTCTGTGCGCCAGCAGGTCGAAATTTGCTCGAAACAGGACTGACGTGTCGCGGAAAAACCTTAACTTTGCCGATTATTAGACCTATCCCATCATTATGAACAAAATCAAAGAGATATTCGGGCGTCCGCAAGTGTGGGGCTTCTTCGTGTCGGTCGTGGTTATGGCCGTTCTTGCCGTAGCCTTCTTCTATCCCGACAACTTCGACGGCAACAGTCTGCAGCAGCCCGACATGCAGCAAGGCGCAGCCAACGGACAGGAAGGGAAACTCTTCGAGCAGGAAACGGGCGAGAAGGCCCTGTGGACCGATGCGCTTTTCGGAGGTATGCCCACATTCCAGATATCGCCGACTTATACGTCCAACAGCCGCTTTACCTGGCTTACCAGTGTCTACGGTCTGTGGCTCCCGGCACCCTCCAATCTCCTGTTCATGATGATGTTCGGCTTCCTGATACTACTGTTTGCACTTAAACTGCGGTGGTACTACGCTCTCATAGGAGCTGTGGCGTGGGGGTTCTCCACCTATTTTGTCATCATCATCGGTGCCGGGCATATCTGGAAGTTTGTCACTCTGAGCTATATACCTCTGACCATCGCCGGTGTGATACTTCTCTATCAGGGCCGTTACGTGACCGGTGGCGCTCTGACGGCTCTCTTCGCCATGCTCCAGCTCAATGCCAACCATCCGCAGATGAGCTACTACTTCGGCATCGTCATGGTCATACTCGCCATATGCTATCTCATAGAGGCCGTGCGGACCAAGGCACTCCGCCGCTGGTGTGCAGCATCGGCCATCGCCATAGGAGCCGGAGCGCTTGCCATAGGAGCCAATGCTCCATCTCTATACAACACCTACGAGTACACCAAGGAGACCAAGCGCTCGCAGTCCGAGCTGACTCCGCAGACCTCTGCCGATGACATCACTCCGGCCGAGCGGCCTACAGGCGGTCTGCCCAAGGCCGACATAGTGGGGTGGAGCTACGGACCGTCGGAACTTTTCACACTTTTTGTGCCCAACGTCAAAGGCGGCGCTTCGGCGCGTCCGGAGGCCGGGGCAATGGCGGGAATGACCCTCGACAAACTCGACGGCGCCTCGGCATATGCGCAGCAGTCACCGCTGCTGCCGTATATGACCCAGTACTTCAACGACTCCGAAGGTACCAACGGGCCTGTCTACCCCGGCATCATCATTGCCGCACTCTTCATAGCAGGCTGTTTTATTGTCAAAGGTCCCATAAAATGGGCCATGTTCGCCTCAACTGTCATCGCACTCCTGCTCTCGCTGGGTTATAATGCCATGTGGCTGACGGACTGGATGATATATCACTTCCCGATGTACAGCAAGTTCCGTGCCGTCGAGAGCATACTGGTTGTTGTCGAGTTCGCCATGCCGCTTCTGGCGATATTGGCTCTCGTGCGCATATTCGAAGCAGGCTCCGAGGCCTGGACCCGCTACCGTACACCGCTCACCGTCGGTTTCGGAGGCTCGGCTCTCATCTGCGTCGCAGCCGTCATCGCCCCCGGCATATACGGATCGGCCATCACCGACACCGACCGCTCCAACAGCGAGATGATTCTCAAGCAGCTGGCCGACTATGCCCGGGACTCGGGCTATGACGAGCAGCAGATAGCGCAGATACTGTACCAGTATTCGCTGGCCAATCCGGCCAACGTCGACGCCATCACGTCGCTCCGTCACGGTATGGTGCGCACCGACGGATTGCGTTCGCTCCTCTTCCTCGCCATCGCCGCCGGCGCCATAGCTCTCTATGTGAGCCGAAAGACCCGTCTCGGCCTGGCCGTGGGTGTGGTCGGCCTGAGCACTACGCTCGACCTCTACTTGGCAGACAAGCGCTATGTGTCGCACTCGTCATTTGGGCCGGCTCTCCCTTCAGGCGAGATACAGTTGCAGCCCGACGAACTTGACCGACAGATACTTGCCGATGGCAATGGACATTACCGCGTATTCGACATCCCCGGCTTCTGGATGGCTGACCGCTCTTATTTCCACCACATGGTGGGCGGCTATCATGCAGCCAAACTCAACCGCTACGAGGACCTGATACAGCGCAAGATGCAGCCGATGCTTCAGGCCGGCTATGTGCCTGATGCTCCTGAGCTTGATGCTCCTGAGTACGCTGACATCGCCGCCAGACTCCGTACCGCCTACCGGGTGGCCGATATGCTCAACGCCCGCTATATCATCACAGGCCGTCAGGACACGCCTCTGGTGCGCAATGACAATGCTTTAGGCAATGCGTGGCTTGTCGACTCCCTGATATGGGTTGACGGCGCTGATGCGGAAATGGACGCTCTCAACGCTGCGAAGATGGACTTCAGCCGTCAGGCCGTGGCCGACCGCCGCTTCGCTGAAGCACTTTCGCAGGAGCCGTCGCTCATGCCCGGTGACTCCATCGTGATGACCTCATACACGCCGAATACTGTCTCCTACGAGGCTGTTACAGCCCGCGGAGGCATCGGAGTATTCTCTGAGATATACTTCCCATGGGGATGGAAGGCTACCATCGACGGCAAGCCCGCAGAACTTGCCCGTGTCAACTATGTGCTCCGTGCAATCTCCATCCCTGCCGGACGGCATCGGATTGAGATGACCTTCGAGCCGGAGTCCATACGCACTACTTCTGCGGTGGCATATGCCTGTGTGTCGCTGATTTACCTTCTTGTTCTCGCCGGTATATTCGCAAGCACTCGCCGATGCAAGGAATCCTGAGTCGCTTCCGCTGCTGGAGGCATGGCAAGGGGTTCGGCATCCACTCGCCCTTTGCCTATGCTCTCATCACCGAGGTACTGCGTCAGCGCCACCCCTACTACGGCTATGCGGATATCTCGCCGGATCAGCGCATCCGTCTGCTATTCAGATTGGTGACGCACTTCCGGCCTGAAGGAGTCTTGATTGTGTCCTCGCAGCCTCGCCTTCTTCAGGGCGCTGTCCAAAGGGCGTCGTCACGTGTCCGAATAGGCGCTTCCGACGCAGACTTCATAGTGGCCGATGCGGCAGACTGTACGCCTGACGCTCTGGCTGCGCTGCTGCATCCGGGAGTCAAGATGCTTGTCCTGAACGCGTTGCCCGGGACGTCGGCTCTGCTCAGTAGCCGTATGCCTTGTGGAATGCTGTTTGACAACCGCCGGGGTACGCTGTTCGCCGCGGTGCTTCCGCATCTGCCGCGGCAGACTTTTGAAGTCAGGTTCTGAAAATAATTTTTGGCAATTCGCGAAATATTGCTAAATTTGCTGTTTATTGAAAAATAAGCACAGATTTGGTCATGGAAACCGACGGGACACTTCAGGCACAGCGCGATGAGCAGATGATTCAGGAAGCCTATCAGGAGCTTCTCGACGGTTATCTGCGCAGTAATCACCGCAAGAAAGTGGAGATTATCGAGAAGGCATTCAATTTTGCCAAAGCCGCTCATGCAGGCGTGCGTCGCCGTTCTGGGGAGCCGTATATCATGCATCCCATAGCAGTTGCTCGCATCGTCTCGCAGGAAATAGGTCTTGGTTCCACATCTATCTGTGCCGCATTGCTCCATGAAGTAGTAGAGGACACCGATTTCACCGTCGAGGACATCGAGCAGCACTTCGGCCACACGGTGGCTGTAATCGTTGAGGGACTCACCAAGATTTCAGGAGGAATATTCGGCGACCGTGCTTCGCTGCAGGCTGAGAATTTCCGGAAACTTCTCCTCACCATGAGCGAGGATATACGTGTGGTCCTTATCAAGATGGCTGACCGTCTGCACAATATGCGCACACTCGGGTCGATGGCTCCGAACAAGCGCTATAAGATTGCCGGCGAGACCCTCTATGTTTACGCTCCTCTTGCTCACCGTCTGGGCCTCTTCTCCATCAAGACCGAACTTGAAGATCTCAGTTTCAAACACGAGCACCCGGACATATATCGCGAGATTTCTGCTAAGATACAAGCCAGCGAGGCCCGTCGTTCAGCAGTATATACCGACTTCTCGGCTCCGATAAAGGCCAGTCTGGACCGACTCGGCATACAGTATGAGGCCAAAGCCCGCCTCAAATCCGTCTATTCCATCTACAATAAGATGGAGAGCAAGCATCTGCCATTCGAAGAGGTATATGACCTCTATGCCATGCGCATAGTATTCAAGTGCGATGACCAGAGCAAAGAGAAGGCCATATGCTGGTCAATCTACTCGGCCATCACCGACCTCTATCAGCTTCATCCCACACGCACCCGTGACTGGATTGTGACTCCTAAAGCAAACGGATATCAGGCTCTGCATCTGACCGTCATGGGGCCTGACGGGAACTGGGTGGAGGTTCCGCTTCGCAGCGAGCGCATGGACGCCATCGCAGAGAAGGGCTTCGCAGCCCACTGGAAGTACAAAATAGGCAGCGGTGACGAAGAATCCGAGCTTAACGTATGGCTCAAGACCATCAAGGACATTCTCGACAATCCGGGACCTGATGATATAGACTTTCTCAACACACTGAAACTCAATCTGTTCTCGTCGGAGATAGTGGTCTTTACCCCGGCCGGAGAACTCATCACCCTTCCCAAGGGAGCCTCCGTGCTCGACCTGGCTTTCAACTTGCACTCCGAAATCGGCCTTCACTGTATAGCCGCCAAGGTCAATCACAAACTGATGCCCCTGCATTCGGAACTCAAGAGCGGAGACCAGGTGGAAATTCTTACGTCCAAGACCCAGATGCCTCTTGCCGAATGGGAGCAGTATCTGGTGACGGCCAAAGCGCGTACCCGTCTGCGCAAGGGCCTGCGCGCTCTGCGCCAGCCCGTTATCGTCAAGGGCAACGAGATACTTGAGCGATGGCTGGCTGACAATAGCATATCCGAGAGCAACTACGTTATGACCAAGCTGCTGGGCATATTCCATGTGTCCAACCGCGAAGAGCTCTGCTATCAGCTCGGCGCCGACGAGATTGCCCTTGGAGATTTCCTCATCAAACCTCTCCGCAAGGCCGAGCGTACGCCGCGCCAAGGTTCGGGACTGTTTTCGAAGATTCCTCTCATAGGCAAGATGATGGGCAGCTCATCGGCTGCACGCACCGACGAGGCCACGGCTGCAGGCGATACGCCGGGCACGGCCATCAACACCAAACAGACATATCGCCTGTCATCGTCCGGAGGCTCTCCCAACTACATCATCGCTGCATGCTGCAATCCGATTCCCGGGGATGATGTCATGGGATATGTGACCGACGACAACAAGGTCGAAATCCACTCTCTCGACTGTCCTCGCGCCCAGGTTCTGAAAGCCGGGTTCGGCTCCCGCATCGTCGCTGCGGAGTGGGCTGACCTCACAGAGCTCTTCACGGCGCATATCCGCATCGAGGGCATCGACCGCCGCGGTATACTCCAGGAGATCACTCAGCTCATATCAAATCATCTTGGCATCGACATGCGCAAGCTCTCCATCGAGGCGAGCGGCGAGGTGTTCGAGGCCGATTTATGGGTGCGGGTCAATGATGCGGAGGTCGTCGATGACCTCTGCCGCCGTACCCGTGACATAAACGGCGTCACCCGCGCCTCCCGTATACACTGACTTCAGCCTGAATACGACCATGCTACTCAAAAAAATCCTACTCGCTTTAGCAGCCACGATAGTTATCGTATATTTCTATCCTCATCCCGAGGCCAACCGATTCAACTATGAAGAGGGGCGTCCGTGGAACTACTCCAAGCTCATCGCTCCCTTCGATATACCTATCCATCCCGATTCTGCCACACTCATAGCGGCCCGCGACTCGCTGAATGCCCGCTTCGTCCCCATATATGAACTCAACCAGCTCATAATCGACACGATTGTGAATCGTCTTCCGGCATCGCAGAATCCATCGCTCCGCAACCGTCTGGCGCAGGAGTTGCGCGGAATCTATGCATCGGGAATAGTAGACCATACCACCGGCGACGAGATTGCTGCCGGGAAGCTGCCCAAGGTCCGCATCCTTGAGAAGAACATCCTCAGCGAGATGTCCACCGCGGGGTTCACTTCGCCGCGCGACGCCTATCTCTATCTGGACTCGGTCATAACAGATTCGTCGCTCCACCGCTATTTCGTGCAGGCGAATCTTCAGAATCTGCTGCTGCCCAACTATACGCGCAATGAGGAGGAATGTCGCCGCAACTATGAGTACGACTACCTGACCATCACCGCCGACCGAGGCATCATCCTGCAGGGCCAGACTATCATCGACAAGGGTGCTGTCATCAGTTCGCAGGATTTCACCAACCTGCGGACATACGAGAACATGCTTTCGCAGCTGAATACCCGCGAGACACAGAGCCAGTGGCTCATGCTGCTGGGGCAGTTCCTCTATGTGGCATTGATTCTCACGGCGATGCTTCTGTATCTCCGCTACTTCTGTCCGGCGATATACGACAATATCCGGGCCCTGACGTTCGTGTTTTCTTTGATTGCGTTCTTCTTCCTTGTGGGAGTCGGGCTCAATTATTTCGTGGCGCAGGGAATCTACATCACCCCCATGATGATTGTGCCCATTCTTGTACTCGTATTCTTCGACGGGCGTACGGCTCTCTTCACCACCGGAGCTCTTGCACTGATTTGTGCCGGGGTCACGGCATTCGCTCTTGAATACCTCTTCCTCCAGTTCTGTGCAGCTGCGGCAGCTGTATTTTCCCTCAGGGAGCTTTCGCGCCGTTCGCAGCTGCTGCGTACGTCGGGAGTCGTGGCGCTGGCCTACTGCTGCGCATATGTGTCACTCGAACTTCTGATGAACGGCTCTTTCGAAGCGTTCACATGGCGTATGACCGCATTTCTGCTCGTGAATGCCGCCCTCACGTCGATGGCCTACATACTGATGTTCGCTGTCGAGCGTCTGTTCGGGTTCGTCTCGGAAGTCACTCTGGTCGAGCTTGCCGATATCAACAATCCCCTGCTGATGCGCCTGAGCAATGAGTGTCCGGGCACATTCCAGCACTCCGTCGCTGTGAGCAACCTCGCCTCCGACGCCGCGCAGCGCATAGGAGCCAATGTGCTTCTGGTCCGTGCCGGAGCGCTCTATCACGATATCGGCAAACTGTCAAATCCGGCATTCTTCACAGAGAACCAGCATGGCGTCAACCCCCACGACGCCCTTCCGCCGGAGCGCAGCGCGGCCATCGTCATCAACCACGTCAACGACGGTCTCTCGCTGGCTGACCGCGCCGGTCTCCCTCAGTCCATTCAGAACTTCATTCGCGAGCACCACGGTGCCGGCATGGCCAAGTACTTCTATATCACATACTGCAAGGCACACCCCGGAGAAGATGTCGACAAGGCTCCCTTCACCTATCCCGGACCCAATCCGCGCAGCCGTGAGACTTCGCTGCTGATGATGGCCGATGCTGTCGAGGCTGCATCGCGTTCGCTCTCCGGACATACGCGCGAGGACATTTCCGCACTGGTCAACCGCATCATCGACGGCCAGATTGCCGACGGTCTTCACAATGACTCGCCGCTGACGTTCCGCGACATACCCGTCATAAAGGAGGCCTTCATCAAGCGTCTGATGACCATCTACCACTCGCGTATAGCCTATCCGACGGCACCGAAACCAGCATCGGAGACAACGGCCGTGCCTGCCCCGCCTACCCCTCCTTCCGTACAATAAGAAGAGCAGGAAGCCGTTATACTACTTAGATGTACTTAGGCCTTGCAAATCCTCTCCGCCGCATGGCGGCTCTGACCATGAGCATCGTCGCTGTGGCGGCGGTGCTGATGCTGTCCGCATGTTCGGCGAAGAAAAACACAGCAGGAAACCGCAGATATCAGGAGTTCATCACCCGTTACAACATCTATTATAACGGCAACACCCACTACATCGAGACTCTCGAGGAGATGGAGAAGAATTATGAGGACGACTATTCCAAACTTCTCTATATGCATCCTGTCGAGGCCAAGGCCGACAAGAATGCCACCCAGCCCTCCGGGAACTTCGACAGATCCATAGAGAAGGCTCAGAAGGCCATTCAGTTGCGTTCAATCAAAAAGAAGCCTGCCAGAAAACCCGGCAAATCCAAGGACCCGGCCTACAAGGAGTGGATGAAACGCGAGGAGTATAATCCTTTTCTCCACAACGCGTGGATGATGCTCGGACGCGGCCAGTACTACAACGGTGATTTCCTCGGCGCTGCCTCGACATTTTTCTACACATCGCGGCATTTCTCCTGGCTCCCCGGCACTGTCACTGAAGCCAAGCTGATGCAGGCTCTGTCGTACATAGCCATGGGCTGGCAGTTCGAAGCAGAGATGATACTTTCGCGAATAAAGGCCGAAGACCTGACCAACAACCGTCTGCGACGGCTGTACAACTTCGCCTATGCCGACTTCTACGTCCATGCCGGAGACTATGAGGAGGCTCTGCCTTTCATGATTGAAGCTGTGAAAGGTGCGAAAAAAGAGCAGAAAACGCGTCTCAACTTCCTTCTCGGCCAGCTATATCAGCGGTTAGGGCAGAATGAGAACGCCTACAAGGCATTTGCCGCGGCCGGCTCCTCATCTTCCACGTCATACCGCACCAAGTTCAATGCCCGTATCAAGCAGAGCGAGGTGTACTCCGGCTCCGATATCGAGCCTGAAGTCAAGGCTTTGAAACGGATGACGCGCTATGACCGCAACAAAGAGTATCTCGACCAGATATACTACGCCATAGGCAACCTGTATCTAAGCCGTGGCGACACTCTACGTGCCATCGAGAACTACGAGATAGCCAACGAAAAGTCGACACGCAACGGCATTGACAAGGCCATCAACCAGTTGCGCCTCGGCGAGCTATACTTTATGAGGGGAAACTACGAGAAGGCTCAGCCGTCGTACTCGGAGGCTGTACCGCAGCTCCCGGAGTCATATCCCGACTATGCTCTGATCAAGCGCCGCTCGGATGTGCTTGATGAGCTGGCTGTCTACTCCCAGAATGTCAACCTGCAGGACTCTCTTCTGCGTCTGGCTGCCATGACTCCGGAAGAGCGGCTCAAGGTCATCGACAGAATCATAGAGGAACTCAAGGAAAAAGAGAAGAAAGAGCAGGAAGATGCGGCCCGTGAGGAATTCCTCGCCAATCAGGCCGCCCAGGGTGGCGGACTACAGGACCAGAACAGCCAGTCATTCACTATCAACTCCGACAACTCGTGGTACTTCTACAACACAGCAACCAAAAATGCCGGAAAGACCGACTTCCAGAAGCGCTGGGGGTCGCGTAAACTTGAGGATGACTGGCGTCGCCGAAACAAGGCGTCATTCAATGCCGATGACTTCGATGTGCAGGCCGACGGCGACAGCGGAGCTGCCGCCGGAGCGGACGATGTCGATGACAATCAGTCGGAAGGCGGCGGACAGGACGAGGAGAAGGACTCCAATGAGCCTGATAAGTCATCCGACCCGCACTATCCCGAATATTATCTTGCCCAGATTCCGTCAACGGAAACTGAAATAGCCAATTCGCATGACGTCATCCAGGAAGGCCTGTACAACATGGGAGTTATCCTTAAGGACAAACTTGACGACTTCGATGCCTCGGCATCGGAGTTCGGGCGCCTTTTGGCTGATTATCCCGACAATATCTACAGGCTCGACACTTACTATAACCTCTATCTCATGTATATGCGTATGGGCGATACGGCGAAGGCCGAACAGTATCGTCAGATGATACTTCGCGACTTCGCCGAGTCGAAATACGGCATGGCTCTCCGTGATCCCGACTACATCGGCACGTTGCGCTCGATGGACGCGCGCATGCAGGAACTCTACGAGAACACCTATGAGGCTTATCTTGACAATCGAAATGCCGAAGTGCACCGTGCATATGAATACGTC
>CAMWZB010000019.1 GCA_947178655.1 uncultured Porphyromonadaceae bacterium | reverse complement strand
ATATGAGCTCTTTGTCGAAGTGTTCGCAAAGGAACTCGATGTCGTCGCGGCAGTGGTCAAGGGCGTAACGGATGCAGTACTTGACAAACTCTTCCGCCAGCTCCATGTTGTCGGCGATGTCGTAGAATGCCATCTCAGGCTCTATCATCCAGAATTCCGACAAGTGGCGGGGGGTGTTGGAGTTTTCGGCACGGAATGTGGGGCCGAAGGTATATATGGCGCCCAGTGCAGTTGCTCCGAGTTCGCCTTCGAGCTGTCCCGACACGGTGAGTGCCGTGGGCTTGCCGAAGAAGTCCTTCGAATAGTCCACCTTGCCGTCCTCGGTGCGGGGAAGTTTATCCAGGTCGAGCGTAGTGACCTGGAACATCGCGCCCGCACCCTCGCAGTCACTGGCCGTAATCAGAGGGGTGTTGAGATAGAAGAACCCCTTCTCACGGAAGAAGTTGTGTATAGCGAAAGCCAGAGCGCTGCGGATGCGCAGAATGGCGCCGAATGTAGCCGTACGGGGGCGGAGATGGGCCTTCTCACGCAGAAACTCAAGAGTGTGGCCCTTCTTCTGCAGAGGATATGCCTCGGGGTCGGCAGTGCCGTATATTTCAAGGGTTTCGGCCTGCACTTCGCATGACTGTCCTTTGCCCATCGACTCGACAAGACGTCCGGTGACGCATAGTGACGAACCGGTGGTGACGGGTTTGAGCTGATCTTCGGAGAACTTCGTCAGGTCGAACACAATTTGGAGATTGCGTACCGTCGAACCATCGTTGAGTGCCACGAACTGCACATTTTTGTTGCCACGGCGAGTTCTCACCCACCCTTTGACACATACTTCGCTGCCTACCAGCGCGGGGTCGAATATATCGGCTATTTTAGTACGTTTCATTGCTCTTTTAGGTCTATGTTTCTTTAATCCGCAAAGTTAAGATTTTTTTTGCAAAATCCGGGTATCCGAGGGTGCTTATTTTTGCGCAGGCTCGCGGAAGGCATCCCGGAAAGACATCTTGCCGAGAGGCCGGAAGATACAATTCACATTTGCAAACCGACTGCAAAAATGCGAAACTGTTGATAACTTTTTCTTAAAAGATGAAAAGTTTTTCTATTTTCATATGTAAACTATCAACAAAAAACGCTAATTTTACAGCCTGAAAAGAGCGAATCACTTCCAATAGTTATTTACGTATGAATCAAGACGTTTATCACATCCCTGCACTCCTGCCACAATCACTCGAGGCGCTGGACGTGCAGCCTCAAGGCATATACATCGACGCCACCCTCGGCGGCGGCGGCCATTCCCGTGCCATCGTGGAGCGTCTTGAAGGAGCCGGACACCTCTACTCCATCGACCAGGACAGCGACGCCATAGCGCGCGCCACACCCTCCGAGCACTTCACGCCCGTACACGGCAACTTCCGCTGGCTCGCGAACTACTGCGACTACTTCGGCATCACCGGACGCGTGGACGGCATCCTTGCCGACCTCGGGGTGTCATCGCATCACTTTGACGACGCATCGCGCGGATTCTCGTTCCGAGCCGACGGCCCGCTGGACATGCGCATGAATCCTCAGGCGCGCCACACGGCCGCCGACCTGGTAGCAAATGCCGATGCCGACACGCTCACGCAGATATTCAAGACCTACGGCGAACTCAAGCAGGCGCGCCGTCTGGCGGCTGCCATCATAGCCGAGCGGCAGAAAAGTCCGGTCGACACCACCGGGCGCCTCGTGGCCATAGCCTCCCGCCTGATCAATCCGGCCCGGGAAAAGAAAGAACTCGCACAGGTATTCCAGGCCCTCCGCATTGCCGTCAACGGCGAGATGGATGCCCTTGAGACATTCCTGAAGCAGAGTGTCGACGTGCTCCGCCCCGGCGGGCGTCTTGCAGTCATCACCTACCACTCTCTGGAGGACCGCATGGTGAAGAACTTCATGCGTTCCGGACGCCTCGACGGAGAGCTGGAGAAAGACATCTTCGGCCGCACATCATCCCCGGTCAGGCCGCTTGGGTCGAAAGCCATAGTTCCCGATGAAGACGAAGTGACCCGAAATCCCCGCAGCCGAAGCGCCAAGCTGCGCGTATGTGTCAAACTCCCCGATAATTCCTGACCACTCTCCGACAATGATAAAACGGATACTCAACAAGACAGTCGACGGCCTCCGCGCCCTGATACAGGGCGATGCCATATCGAGCAAATTCTTTCTTACGCACTTCTTCGCCACTTCGTTCATCGTAGTGACGAGCATCGCTGTCATAGCCATGCGATTCGACAGCATCACAAGCGAGAACACCATCGACAGCCTCAAGCGTCAGATCAACGTGATGAGCACCGAAAAGCAGAAAGAACGGTCGCACTACATGACCCTCACCCGCGAATCGGCCATGCAGCATCTGGTGGACTCGCTCCGCCTCGGCCTGACCGTGCCTGACCGCCGACCCGAAATCGTTGACAACAAACCATACTGACCTCATGTCCTCTACTTCTCGAAATAAGTCCAAAAAAACACGCCGACGGAGCGGTGCGACCATCAACCAGACCTTTCTGGTCGGACGGTTCGGCATCATATTTGCTCTCACCATGGTGCTTGCCGTGGCCATCGGATGCAATCTGATAAAGACCACGTGGATACACGCCGACGCTTGGAACGCCATGGGTGACAGCACCCTGATGCGCACTCGCGACATACGTCCGGTCCGCGGCGAGATTCTCGCCTCGGACGGCTCTATTCTGGCCACAAACCTGTACTACTACAACGTCATGATGGACATGCGCGCCGACGGCTTCAAGATAGTGGAGTTCGTCGACACTCTCCCCATGATATGCGACTCCCTGGCAAAGTACTTCCCCTCACGCACTGCCGCCCAGTGGCGCGAGAAATTCGACAAAGTACTCAGCAAACCCAAGTCGGAACGCACTCGCAATTTCGTCCTGGGCAAGAACGTGCCCGACGTCATGCTCGGCAAAATCAAGAAGTGGCCCTTCTTCCGCAAGTTCCGCAAAGCCACCGCGAGCGGACTCAAGGCCGAAGCCGTGATGAAGCGGTCATACCCATTCGGGAACATGGCCGAACTGAGCATCGGACGTGTCAGCCAGATGGCCGAGGACCCCGAGATACGCGGACGGTCAGGCCTTGAGGCAGCCCTTGACACACTCCTGTACGGGCGCACCGGTCGCCAGCGCATCACCACATCGAACCGCGGCACGCGATACGTCGAGGAGATTCCGGCAGTGAACGGCTACGACGTCACGACCACCATCGACATAACCATGCAGGACATCCTCGAAGGAGAGCTCGGCCGCATGCTCATCGACGCCAAGGCCGACTGGGGGTCAGCCATTCTCATGGAAGTGGCCACCGGCGACATCAAGGCCATCTCGAATCTCGAGCGCGACACCCTCTCGCGGACTCCGCGATACATCGAAGGCATGAACCGGGCCGTACTCGGCTTCGAACCCGGCTCGGTGATGAAAGTAATGACCATGGCTGTGGCTCTCGAGAAAGGATTCGCCAAGCCGATTTCAAAGGAACTTCCCATAGGCCACAGTTTCGCCTATCTGGGACGCCGCCCCATACGCGACACTCACTCGCCCGGCAGCCTGCCGGTGAGCAGATTCCTCGAATATTCGTCCAACATAGGTATGGTCAAACTCACCATGCCACACTACGAAGGAAATCTCAGCCGGTTCCACAGCGACCTGGCCGAACTGGGCTTCTTCGACCGCTTCAACACCGGGATGGCCCGCGAACGGCGCCCATACTTCCCCAAAGTGAGGAACGACATCGGCGGAAAGCTCGACATGTCGCGCCAGGTATTCGGATACTGCACCATGATACCGCCGCTGTACACATGCGCGTTTTACAACGCCGTGGCAAACGACGGCAGGTTCGTGCGTCCGCGTCTGGTCAAGGGTCTCCGCAGTCCCGACGGCCTTGACTCTGTCATCCCTGTGAGCTACGTACGCGAGCGCATGATGTCAAGCGAGAACGCCGCCATCCTGCGCAAAATGATGCGCGATGTGGTGTGGGAGCAGGGAGGCACCGCCAAGGCGCTGAAGAACGATGCCGTCACCATAGCAGGCAAGACCGGAACATGCAAGATAGCCCTCGAGGACAAACGTCCGCGATTCGACAAGGACGGCAACCGTCTTAAGCTCTCGCCCTTCAAGGGCGGATATCTTGAAGGTCACTACCGAGTGACATTCTGCGGATTTTTCCCATATGAGAACCCCAAGTACACGTGCATTGTGGTAATCAACGACCCGAAACTTCCCTTCCGCGGCCCGGCTGTAAGTTCGGGCACCGTGCTGAAGAACGTGGCACTGAAGCTCTTCGCCCGCGGCATGCTATTCGACGACCCGATACTCGGCAAAGATGACAAAGTACGGCCTGATGACGCCATCCCGACTATCTACTCTTCGTTCGACGCGCAGCGCGTCAACGATGTCAACCGCGAGATACGCGCCGTGCGGGCCAAAGCCATACAGCAGCCCAAAGCCGACATCCCGCGCGACTCTGTGCCCGACGTGCGCGGCGTGAGCCTCCGCGAAGCCCTCACGCGACTGGAGAGCGCAGGCTATGCCGTCGCATTCGAAGGGGTCGGATACGTCTACGAACAGCACCCGGCACCGGGCAGCAAGGCTTCTCCGGGCACTAAAGTCAAACTCTCGCTCAGATATAATTGATAATGAATCAGGAACACAATAATACACTCGAATCTCTCCTTGACGCCCTGACTGCGTTCGAAGGGAGCTACGATGCAGGCACGTCCGTCAGTATGATTACGGCAGACTCCCGCGAAGTAAAGCCGGGAGCTCTTTTCGTTGCCGTCGACGGAGTGGCCGTCGATGGCCATCGGTTCATCCCCGCTGCCATAAGTGCCGGCGCATCGGTCATCGTGGCCGAACGCATCCCTGAAGGCATGCCTGAAAACGTCACAGCCATCCGCGTGCCCGACAGCCGCGAAGCCCTCGGACGTATCGCATCAAGATACTACGACGACCCGTCGGAAGCCCTCACTCTCGTAGGAGTGACCGGAACCAACGGCAAGACCACCACCGCCACACTCCTCTACGAGATGGCTCGTCTGATCGGCCACAAAGCCGGACTGCTCTCCACCGTGGCGAACATCGTGGATGAGAAAGCCGTTCCGGCCGACCACACCACGCCCGATCCCGTATCGCTCAACCACATGCTGCGCGACATGGTCGACGCCGGATGCACATTCGCAGCCATGGAAGTCAGCAGCCACGCGGCCGACCAGCGCCGAATAGCCGGACTCACCTTCGCTGGAGGCATATTCACCAACCTCACCCGCGACCATCTCGACTACCACAAGACCTTCGACGCCTATCTCAAGGCCAAGAAGTCATTCTTCGACATGCTTCCCCCCGAATCATTCGCCCTTGTCAACGCCGATGACCGCAACGGACAGGTGATGCTTCAGAACTGTCCGGCCGGCCGGCAGAAGACTTACAGCATCCGAGGCGTGGCCGACTTTCACGTCCGCGTGGTCGAGGACCGTCTGGACGGAATGCTGCTCGACTTCGACGGCGATGAGGTCGAGACACTCTTCACCGGACGCTTCAACGCGTCCAATCTCGCCGACGTGTATGGTGCGGCGCTGCTGCTGGGCTATCCGCGGGAGAAGGTACTCCTGGCTCTCAGTCAGCTCCACCCGGTGGCAGGACGCCTTCAGCCGTTCAGGAGCCCGAAGGGTGTGACAGGCATAGTCGACTACGCCCACACGCCCGACGCGCTTGTCAACGTGCTGGACACACTTCGCGAAGTGGCCGGCGATGAGTCACGCATCATCACCGTCTGCGGAGCCGGAGGCAACCGTGACGCCGGCAAGCGACCGCTGATGGCGCGTGCGGCAGCCGAGCGATCCGACATCCTCATCCTCACTTCCGACAATCCCCGTCACGAGAATCCCGAGGCTATCCTGTCCGACATGACTGCCGGACTCGCCCACGCCGACCTCGACCGCACCGAGACCATCACCGACCGACGCCGGGCCATAGAGCGTGCGGCCGAACTGGCTCAGCCGGGCGACATCATTCTTCTGGCCGGCAAAGGGCATGAAACCACTCAGGTCATCGGCGACACCGAATATCACTTCGACGACCGCGAAGAGCTCTGCAAAGCTCTCGGCATAAAATAATCCACAATACAGAACTGACAGAGAAAAAATGCTGTATTATATCTTCAACATGCTTCAGGACTCCGAATTCCCCGGAGCTCGCCTGATGAACTACATCACATTCCGCTCCGGCGCTGCCTTCGTGCTGGCACTGCTGGTGGCCATATTCGCCGGACGGTACATCATCGACCGCCTGCAGAAGATGCAGATAGGCGAGATCGTGCGCGACCTCGACCTTGAAGGTCAGCTCAAGAAAAAAGGCACCCCCACCATGGGCGGACTGATTATCCTGGCTGCCATCCTACTGCCATGCCTCCTGATGGGCAACCTCGGCAACATATACATGATACTGATGATTCTGGCCACGGTATGGCTCGGACTGATAGGCTTTCTCGACGACTACCTCAAGCTCAAGAAGCACAACAAGGACGGCATGAAAGGCAAGTACAAAATCATCGGACAGGTGGGCATAGGCCTCGTCGTGGGCGTGACCATGTATCTCAACCCGTCGATGGTCATCGTCGAGAACCGCGAGGTCATCAGCGAGGAGACCAACCGCGTCGAGGAGGTCATATATGACACCCAGCAGGTGAAATCGCCACAGACCACCATACCTTTCGTCAAGAACAATAACTTCAACTACTCGTGGCTGACAGAGTGGATGAAGCCCTACGATGAAGTGGCCGGATGGATAGTATTCGTGCTCATCACCATATTTCTGGTAGCCGCCACAAGCAACGGCGCCAACCTCAACGACGGACTGGACGGCATGTGCGCCGGACTATCTGCCATAGCCGGCGTGTCGCTTGCCGCCATGGCATATCTCGGAGGCCACGTCATATACTCTTCCTACCTTAATATAATGTATGTACCGGGAAGCGAAGAGCTGACAGTCTATATGGCGGCATTCATAGGCGCACTGGTAGGATTCCTGTGGTACAACGCCTCGCCTGCACAGGTATTCATGGGCGACACCGGCAGCCTCATGCTCGGCGGTGTCATCGCCGTATTCGCCATACTCATACACAAAGAACTGCTCCTGCCCATCCTATGCGCCCTCTTCTACATCGAGGATCTCTCTGTCGTCCTTCAGGTGGCATGGTTCAAGCGCACCCACGGCGGCCGCATATTCAAGATGACTCCCCTGCACCACCACTTCCAGAAAGATGCCGGGACTGTCGAAGCCATCATTCAGCGCCCTCTACGGGCCATCGCCGAACAGAAGATAGTCACCCGTTTCTGGATCATCGGCATCATCCTTGCTGTGATAACTTTCGTAACCCTGAAAATAAGATAATCTACACTACATATGCATAATTCAACTTCCGCACCACATCGCCTCGTCGTTCTCGGAGCCGGAGAAAGCGGCTTCGGTGCCGCCGTCCTGGCTAAAGACAAGGGCATGGACGTGTTCCTGAGCGACAGCGGCACAATCGCAGAGAAGTACCGCAGACGCCTTGTCGAAGAAGGCATATCCTTCGAAGAAGGTCACCACTCGATGGACCGCATACTCTGTGCCGACGAAATCGTGAAAAGTCCGGGCATCCCTCTGGACGCTCCCGTAATAGTCGAGGCGCTGAAGAAGAGCATCCCTATCATCAGCGAGATAGAGTTCGCCGGACGATACACCGATTCCAAGATGGTGTGCATAACCGGCTCGAACGGCAAGACCACCACCACCATGCTCACCCACCACATCCTCATCAAGGCCGGCATCGACGCCTCTCTCGCAGGAAACGTGGGCATCAGCCTGGCATATCAGGTGGCCCGCGACCCGCACGACGTGTACGTGGTGGAACTCAGCAGCTTCCAGCTCGACAACATGTACGACTTCAAGGCAAACATAGCAGTGATCCTGAACATCACACCTGACCATCTCGACCGCTATGACCACCGCATGCAGAACTACGTGAACGCCAAGTTCCGCATCCTGCAGAACATGTGTCCCTCGGACTGCTTCATATTCTGGAACGATGACCCTGTCATCACCGAACAGCTCCGGCACATCACCACCGAGGCGCGCATGCTGCCATTCTCCGAGTCGTTCGAAGAAACATCAGCAGCCTACATCGACGCTGAAAACGAACTGATATTCAACACTCCGGAAACATCGATGAGCATGCCTCGCGCCGACCTGGCCCTCAACGGGCTCCACAACGTGTTCAACTCCATGGCTGCCGGTCTCTCGGCCTGCATATGCCGAGTGAGCAAGGATGACATCCGCGAAGCTCTCAGCGACTTCTGCGGAGTGGAACACCGTCTCGAACCGGTCGCCGAAATCGACGGTGTGCGATGGATCAACGACTCCAAGGCAACGAACGTCAACTCCTGTTACTATGCGCTCGAAGCCATGACAGAACCCACCGTACTCATCCTCGGCGGCAAGGACAAGGGCAACGACTACTCCGAGATACTGCCGCTGGTGAAGGAGAAGGTACGCGCCATCGTGGCCATGGGCAAGGACAACGCCAAGATAGTCGACTTCTTCAGCCCTCATGTGGAGACCATCGCCGACACCCACTGCCTCGACGATGCCGTGGCGGCTTGCCGTAGCATGGCGCAGCCCGGATGGACGGTACTGCTGTCGCCGTGCTGCGCGTCATTCGACCTATTCTCGTCGTACGAGGACCGCGGACGCAAGTTCAAGGCCGCCGTCATGGCCATGAAAGGTTGAGTGCCATTCAATTCAACACTCAGAAAACACACATAACATACAGAAATGAACGACCAACTCTCTCTTGACACTCCCGTCGAGGCTGCGATCGCTCCTGAGGCGGCAGCGGCCGACGAGCCCAAGGTGCACAAAGTGCGCACCGACCACCACCTGTGGGGCACGTACATCCTGCTGGTGATTGTGGCACTTATCGAGCTCTTCTCGGCATCGCTCCAGGAAGTGAGCGACGGAAGCATCTTCGACCCCGTGATTCGCCACGGCCGCTTCCTTGTGGCCGGGCTTGTCATCATGCTCATCCTTCAGCAGATACACTACCGGACGATATTCAAGTGGATCCCGGTCTATGTGCTGGGCTGCTTCGGACTCATGATAGCGGTACGCGTGGCCGGACACGGTGTCAATGAAGCCCAGAGAGCCATCACCGTATTCGGCACGCAGATACTTCCTGCCGACTTCATGAAGGTCGGGGCCGCCCTGGGCATGGCCTACATACTCACGAAGAATCAGGACGAAGAGCATCGCGACATCACCGTCAAGGGACTCGTATGGTCGATGGTGCTGATAGGCGGATTCGCCGGACTCCTGTTTTCCGAGGGCCTGAGCAACACCATCATCGTCGTAGCCATATGCTACTCCATGATGCTGGTCGGAGGCATGAGCTGGCGCAAATTCGGCATAGCTCTCCTCATCGGCGCTGTCGCCGGAGGCGGCGCTCTGATAGCCAAGACGCAACTGAAAGAGGAAGTGAAGCTCGACCCCTACAAGGAACGTGTCATCATACTCAACCACGAAAATCCGGATGTGGCCCGTGCCGACGGCCGCGGCAACGTCTGGCGCGACCGCATCAAGCAGCATTTCCGCAGCGACAAGCATCTGGAGAAGTTTTCGGTCGACCACCAGCAGGAACAGCTCAGCTACATCGCGCAGGCCCACGGCGGTCTCTTCGGAGTCGGCATAGGCCGTTCGCGCGAAAACGCCCGACTGCCGCTGGCCTTCTCTGACTATATCTATGCCATCATCATCGAGGAACTCGGGCTCTTCGTAGGGCTCGGCATCCTCATATGTTATATGTGGATACTCGGCCGGAGCGCCAAGCTGACCATGCGGTTCTCGCAGACAATGCCCGGCGTTCTGGTAATGGGCTGCGCGTTCGTCATAGTATTTCAGGCACTGTATCACATGGCCATCGTCACAGGCGTGTTCCCCGTGTCGGGCCAGCCATTGCCGCTGATTTCGAAAGGCGGCATCTCCGTACTGGCCATGTCCACTGCATTCGGCGTCATGCTCAGCGTGGCCCGTCACGCGGCCCGCATCTCCGATACAGCCGACGAACAGCAGAAAGAACTCGAAAGTCTGCCCGAGGATGCACGGGCCGTGAACCCTCTGCTGGCTTCGGACGTTGAAAAAAATAGTTGACTACCGAACTTTCTGCTCTCTCCACCTCTAAGAATGACCCAAATGACAACACTATCCGACAACAGTTGCCGCCCCTTGCGCGTACTCATCAGCGGCGGAGGCACCGGCGGCCACATATTCCCGGCCCTCGCGATAGCCGACGCCGTCAGCCGTCGTTTTCCAGGCTCTGACATCCTATTCGTCGGCGCTGACGACCGCATGGAGATGAAACGAGTGCCCGAAGCCGGCTACCGAATCATCGGTCTGCCCGTAGCGGGATTCGACCGCAAGCATCTGTGGCGCAACTTCGCCGTTCTGGTCAAACTGTTCAAGAGCATGCGCATAGCCCGAAAAGTGGTGCGCGAGTTCAAACCCGACATCGCCATAGGAGTCGGAGGATATGCAAGCGGACCCACCCTGAAGGCGGCGCAGCGCGCAGGGGTGCCCACGCTCATTCAGGAACAGAACTCCTACCCCGGAGTGACAAACAAACTGCTCGCAGCCAAAGCCGAATGCATATGCACGGCCTATCCCGACACCGACCGCTTCTTCCCGGCTGATAAAATAGTCATGACCGGCAACCCCATACGAAAGGCCCTGCTTGAGTGCCCGCTGTCGCAGGCCGAGGCCAAGGGGCAGCTGGGATTCAAGGCTGACCAACCGCTGGTACTCATCACCGGCGGCAGTCTCGGCGCCCGCACCCTGAACGACGCTCTGATTGAAGCCGTCCAGAGCTCGTCGGCGGCAAAATCAGACTTTCAGATACTCTGGCAGTGCGGAGGCCGGGATGCCGAACGCTGCCGCACATACACCAAAGGACTGCTCACAGAG
>CAMWZB010000018.1 GCA_947178655.1 uncultured Porphyromonadaceae bacterium | reverse complement strand
GCTCAACACTGAACTGTCCCTGACTGCCGCCATCAGGCGTTGAATTTAGTGGGGAAAGTCTCGTGCGACGGCTCGGACAGAGCTTGCTTCACAGCCTCTTCCTCATCTGTGGCCACCGCATAGAGACTGCGGTACTTGGCAGGCATGAAACCCTGCTCTATGCACCGCTCAAGCATCTCGAGTATCGGATCGTAATAGCCGGCCACATTGTATATCACTATGTTTCCGTCATAGAGTCCGAGCTGTCGCCACGTCAGTATCTCCATCAGCTCCTCGAAGGTTCCGATGCCGCCCGGAAGCGCTATCGAAGCCGTCGACAGACCGGCCATCCTGGCCTTGCGGGTATGCATGTCAGGCACTATCTCAAGTTGCGACAGTGATGTATTGTGCCAGCCGCGTTCGACCATGAACTGCGGTATCACTCCGATGGCAGTTCCTCCTGCATCGAGCGCACCGCGCTCCACGGCATCCATAAGGCCGGTCTTACCCCCTCCGGTCACCAGACGGGCGCCTGCGCGGGCTATCGCGCCTCCGAGTTCATAGGCGGCCTTGGTGTAGACAGGGTCGAGACGGTCCGACGACGCGCAGTATACTGTGACGGTTGCTTGTTCCATTTGTAAGGATATTCTGTTAATTTTTATCTGAATGTATTCTGACGCATGCCCGAACTCCTTTGCGACGTCGACGTGCCGTTGCTCAGACGGTTGCGGTTGTTGCGTCCCGTTTTGTCAAAAGGATTGTACTCCGAGTCGTACATCTCATCCTCCTCTTCTTCTTCCTGCGGAGCCTGCTCGCCGCGCTTGCGTTTGGGTTTGTTCTTCTTTATTGCGTTAGGCTTCTGGGCATCGACCGGAAGTTCGTCGATGATCCACGTCTGCTCTACATCCCAGTTTTTCTTCAGAGTCAGTTTCTTGGCGAAATAGTACACCTCCTCAGGCTGTACCCTGACAGAATCCACCGGATTGCCCGTGTCCCACTTCCCATTGCCATTGCTGTCGATGAAAAGGCGGGCATAGTACGTCCCCGGATTGAGGAAGCGGAAATCTACCGTCGACGACCCGGCAGCCTTGGACGAACGGTACTGGGGCTCGTCCGACGTCGATAGCAGTTCTACGACCACAGGAATGCTGTCAAGACCCGGCAGATTGAACTTGAGATTCGAATAATCCTCCTCATTGCGGATAGTGAACTCCTGGGTGTACGGTCTGTTCCAAGTGCCGTATATGCTCGTGATTGCAAGTGTGTCCACACTGAAGCGGTACTTGTCACCGCCGGCCCACGGCAGGTCGATGTATCGCCGCATCAGAGGGTTGATACTGTCACGCTTAAGCTCGAAGGGCACAGCAGTCCAGACAGTGTCCTTCTGCAACTCCAGGCGCACACCGCTCTCGTCGATACTGTCTATCGGCACATTGACACTGATTACGAACGGACGGTTGATGTCCTGTGTCGTCGACAGTGCCGATATCGACAGATACTCCATATCGGGAGGAGGCAGGAATGTGGTGTCGCCCGTCACAGAGTCCACCGTGAACAGAGGACGCTCTTCCTCGTCCTTTTTCTTCTTCTTTTCATTCTTCTTTTTGTTCAGATCCCTGAAGAAGAAGCGGATTGTATCTGTCGTCCACACTATATGGTCGGTCGTGTCAGTCTTAAGATACTTCACCGCCAGACGCAGCGAGTCGGCCGCCACCACTGCCGTGTCGGCTATCCAGTACTCGAGCGTATCGCGGGTGGCATTGGCCTTCAGACGTGCCCACTCGGATATGTCGCGGCCCGCTCCGGGAGCTCCGTCCACTATGGTGATTTCAGGCAGTGTGTCCACCGGTGCGGAGAAGTTGATGTTGATGCGGCGGCGCTCTTCGCGCTTGTGGTCCAGCATGTACAGAGGCTTGTACCCTACATTGAACCACGTCAGCAATATGTCGTTGGGCAGATAGCTCACTCCCTGACGCGACACGATCGAGTCCTCTCCGTTAGAAGCGTAAAGAGTGTCTGTCACCATCACCGGAACTATCTCGGGCACTACAAGACTGTCATAGAAAGCTATATCCTCCGAGCGGTCCCAGTGATAGTCCCGGTTGATATCGTTGATGGCGAACACACGGTATGCCCCGGGTTTGAGATTGCGTATGGTGAACTGTCCGTACTGGTTCGTTCGAGCCACTCGCTCCAGTGGAAGAGTCGTCAGTGCCGTGTCCGAAAGATTGGAGTACACCCCCACCAGCATTCCCTGGGCAGGCTCGAGATTTTCGGCCTGAAGCACCATACCGGATATACGCAGAGAGTCGATGACATCGCCGGTCGAGAAGTCTATAGCGAATCCGTCAAGGATATTTCCTTCATTGAGGTCCTTGATGGCGTCTGCGAAGTCAACAGTGTAGGTCGTGTTAGGTATCAGTGTATCCTGAAATTCCACTGACAGTCGTCGTCCGTTTGCCGACACACGGGGAGGTGTTGTCTGCGCAGGCGATACTATCACTTTGTTGAAAGCGTCCTCAAGCTGTATGTTCTCGTCGAAAACAGCCGTCAGACGAGTCTTGTTCACTCCCGTCGACCCGGGCATCGGATCTGACCGAAGGAATACGGGCGGAGTCTCGTCTCGCGCTCCGCCTTCCGGACGCCCCATGCTGGCACACGCTCCCAGCAGTAGAGCCATGCAGCACCACAGCAGCCATGTCATGCCGCCTTTGTTCATTCCATGACGCATATACTTGTCAGAATTGACGGTCTATAATGAAATCAAAGAGATCGGCCAGCTGACGGCAGATGGCCGCGTCAGGCAGACCTGACAACTTCGACACAGCCTCATCCCGGAGCTTGTACATCACTTCGAATGACATGTCGATACCACCGTTGTCGCGGGCGAAAGCCTGCAGATATTCGATTTCCTCGTCCGACAGACTGGTGCGGTCAAGCATCGCAGTCACCTCTTCGCGCTGTGCCGGCGATGCCTTGTCAAGTGCGAGAAGTATCGGAAGCGACACCTTGCCCTCGCGGAGGTCGTTACCCGTGGGCTTGCCGACAAGATCCGACGGAAAATAGTCGAACACATCATCTCGTATCTGGAAGCACCTGCCGAAAAGAAGGGCGAATTCGCTCAGAGCTTCTACGGCCTCTGCCGGTGCGCCCGTGGCGAAGCAACCCATCCGCGCACTCGCCACAAAGAGCGACGCTGTCTTGTAGTCTATGACACGGTAATAGTTCTCCACACTCAGCGAGTGCTCGCGGGCATTGTAGATCTGCTCTATCTCTCCTAAACTCAGACTGCGGCCCAGAGAGCACAGCGAGTCGATGATGCGTATATCGTCGGTATAGATAGCCTCCTGCATGGCCGACGACGTGAAGAAGTCTCCCACAAGGACGGCGATATGATTGTCCCAGACTGCATTCACCGTCGGTCGCCCGCGTCGGGTCATTGAATTATCCACAACGTCATCGTGGATAAGTGAGGCGTTGTGGATAAGTTCGACGGCGGCCGCTGCGGCTATGACTCGGTCATCGGCCGATCCGAACATCCGCGCACACATGATCAGCATCATAGGACGAAGTTGCTTGCCCTTGCTGCTGAGAAGCGACAGTACGATTTTGCTCATCATGGAGTTAGACGACTGAAGCCTTGTGTATATACGCTCGTTGAGCCTGTCAAGGTCGGCCCGGTGGATGGTGGTTATGTTTTCGAGTGTGCTCATTATTGCGCAATAATCTGCAAAATTACAAAAATTTCAGTAATATGCAGTTAATCGCATTTGCTTTAATTATTTTTTACTTCCCGCAGACCGTCCGTTTTTTATCCTCTGAAGCACCTCTTCTATCTGTGGTACGACAAGGGCCTCCATCACTTTGTACCCCTCGGCATTAGGGTGAAGGCCGTCATCTGTGTATTCCGACTTCAGCGACACTCCGTCTTCAGCCACAAGCGCCGTGTAATAATCCACAAGAGGTATACTGTAGAGCATTGCCACATTCCTTATTCGTAGGTTCAGACTCTTTATCTTTTCGGGCGTATTCTCTATCTCTGACCGCCACGGTATCCTCGCGGCAGGAAGCAGCGTCGTCAGTATCACTTCACTGCCGTGCATGATCGACTGCTCTATCATGGTCTGGATATGACCGAAAGTGATGTCCTCATTATATGGATGCGAATTCTCTGCTATGTCATTGATGCCGCCGTTGATGACCACGACTGCTGGTTCAAGCTCTGTGACATCCTGTCGGAACCGCGTCACAAAAGCGTATGTCGTCTGCCCGCTGATGCCTCGACCTACATAGTTGGGATGAGCGGCCACGAAATCCGTCCGGTCCCGAAACCAGTGATCGGTGATTGAATTCCCGATGAACACAACCCGGTCATCCGTTTTTTCTTTTTTCAGCTGTTCGTTCGACGCTGCATAGCGCTCGAAGCCGCCCCAGCCGTCGGCGTGCACCGGCGACGGAAATGTCAGACCGAAGAAGGCTGTCAGGACAAGGGTTTTGATTACATGCTTTTTCATGGTATTCTATTTTTTCAGATATTGCAAAGGTACACAAAACCTACGACTATCCACACTTTTCAACAGCTCTTTTTATTTGTCTCTTTATTATCTATGAGTTTTTAAAATTTCAAGGTTCAAATCAAAAAAATTGGATTATTAACAATTCCTGTGGAAAGTCTGTATAACTTTTTTGCTTAAGATTTGGAAGTTTGGCTTATTAAGGTCTACTACCGTTGTATTAACACTATATCAACATGACAATCATTTGATGTCTAGCGATTTAGTATGCTTATCAACATAGTGTTGGTAACTGTCGAGGTTGATATTTTGATAACTTTTCATGAACAAAAATTGATGATAACTGTATCATTTCAGTTGAAAAAGCTATTGGTATGTCGCTGTATAAAAATTTGACCGTTTATTTGCATTTTTCATTCCCTTGCCGGCTTATACTAAAAAACCGAAACTCCAAATTTTATCCACGTCTTTTATGACGAAGTTTTCCGACACTTATCAACAGTGTTTTCACACCCCGTATGTGAATAGGATGTGGATATATACAAAAACATCGGGGCGGTCTCACGACTGCCCCGATATTTTCTAAACCTTAAAAATCTAATCCTATGAAAAAACAAATTCAATACTTACTTCTTTCTGCTGTTGCTGTAAATAATACGCAAATGGAGTGCCAAATGTTGCCTTGTCAGGTCGATTGACATGAATTTTTACCGTTTTTTTGCAATATGGCGCCGAATTTATACGTAAATTTGCATTCTATTAATTTTTAGGGCAATATATGTCATATTTCAACGTCACTTACCTGGGATGTGGTTCCGCTACTCCCACCATGCGTCACAATCCCAGTGCTCAGGCCATACGCTACAATCAGCGTCTGATGCTCGTCGATTGCGGCGAAGGTACGCAGTTGCAGATGCGGCGATTCGGACTATCCTTCGGAAAAGTGAAGGATGTGTTCATATCACATCTGCACGGCGACCATTTTCTCGGTTTGCCCGGACTGCTGTCAACCATGAACCTGCACGGCACCGAAGGAGCTGTCACTATACACACCTTCGCCGAAGGTGCAAGGATACTGCAGCAGATTATGAATGTATTCTGTCGTGAGCTGTCTTTCAGAATCATTTACGACATCATAGACCCTGATAACCCGGGAGTGGTATACGAGGACGGAAATATTGAAGTGAGTGCCTTTCCTCTTTTTCACCGTGTGCCATGCGTGGGATATATGTTCAGAGAGAAGCCTAAGCGACGCCATATCGACGGTGAGGCGGCTCGGTTCTTCGGAGTTCCGCACTATCTCATGGACAGCATCCGCGACGGTGCCGACTTCGTCAGACCTGACGGTTCGGTAGTCCCTAATGCACGTCTTACCTCCGAGCCTTCTCCGGCTCGCAGCTATGCCTACTGCTCGGATACGGCTTTCGACACACGGGTGGCTGATGCAGTCTGTGGTGTTGATGTGCTGTATCACGAAAGCACATATGCCGAATGTGACGCACACAAGGCTGCGCCGCGCGGACACTCCACGGCGCGAGATGCAGCACGCGTGGCGGCTCTTGCCGGTGCTTCCGAGCTGGTGCTGGGACATTACTCGAAAGTTATAACAGACGAGTCTGTCCTGGTGCGTGAGGCCGCCGCCGAATTCGGCGGAAAAATAGTTCCCGCACATGAAGGACTTGTCATTGACATAGCATGACACAGGACGAATACTATATGTCGCTTGCACTGGGCGAAGCCCGTGCTGCTGCTGCCGAAGGCGAGGTCCCCATCGGGGCGATTGTCGTCGGTGGCGGTCGTATTCTCGGACGCGGACACAATCAGACCGAACGATTGTCCGACGTCACGGCCCATGCCGAGATGCTCGCCATAAGCGCGGCGGCACAGACCCTCGGAGGAAAATATCTCCCTGACTGTACGCTGTACGTCACCGTCGAACCATGCCCCATGTGCGCCGGAGCCATCGGATGGAGTCAGATTTCGCGCATAGTAATAGGTGCCCCGGACCCCAAAAGAGGCTATTCTACCCTGCTCCGTCAGGGAGCTACGCCTTTTCATCCTCGCGCACAGGTGGTCGAAGGAGTCCTCGGTGACCAATGCAGCTCCATCATGCGCGAATTTTTCTCTGCAAAACGTTTTAAGTAAAAAAAGCTACTGACATCATGCACTACTTCCTTATAAGCGGAGAAGCCTCAGGCGATCTCCACGGATCTCGGCTCATCGAAGCAATACGCCGGCTCGACAAGGACCCTGTCTTTACATTCCTCGGTGGCGACATGATGGCGCGTGCCGCACGATGCGAGCCGATTGTACACTATCGCGACATGGCATTCATGGGATTCGTCGAAGTACTGAAGAATATCCGCAAGGTAAGTGCCAATCTGCGCACGGCCAAAGAGGCGCTGCGAATGGCCCGGCCTGACTGCCTGATACTGATCGACTACCCTTCGTTCAACCTCAAAGTGGCATCTGTGGCCCACCGTGAGGGTATACCCGTATACTACTACATATCCCCGAAGATATGGGCATGGAAGAAGTGGCGCATACACGACATCCGACGGCTCGTCAGACGCATGTATTCCATCCTTCCGTTCGAGCCTGAGTTCTATCGTCAGAATGGTTTCCGGGCAGAGTATGTCGGTAATCCTTCGGTCGAGGAGGTCGACCTGCGGATGGCTGTCGCCTCAAGTCGTGAAGAATTCCTCGCACAGTATAAATTACGTGACCGCCCTCTCGTAGCCCTCATGCCGGGCAGCCGCAAAGCAGAGATACACAACAACCTTGCAGTCATGAACCTCGCCCTGTCACAGTTTCCGCAGTATCGGGGCGTGATTATCGGAGCGCCGGGCATAAGCGACGACCTCTACAAGGCATGCGGAGCAGGCAACATTCCCGTCATACGTCCCGAAAGTGCTGTCGATGCACTCGTACACTGTCGGGCGGCACTTGTCACCTCCGGAACGGCTACTCTCGAGACTGCCCTCGTGGGCATTCCGCAGGTGGTCATGTATCGCGGAAACGGAACAAAACTGACCTACGACATCATGAAGCGCGTTCTCGACATAGACTTCGTGTCTCTCCCCAATCTCATCGTGGGACGTCAGATTATACCTGAGATGCTGCAGCACATGTGTTCGCCGGCTCCGGTGGCCGAACTCCTCGGACCGCTCCTGCGCAACGGCAGTGAGCAGCGCTCGGCTCAGATCGAAGGATATGCCGAAATGAGACGCATTTTAGGCACAAAAAAAGCGGCATCTACTGCCGCTGAATCGATTTATAAAGACCTGTCGGCTCTTATGGAGCGAGCGCAATCTTGATTACGATAAGGAAAGACAGCAGCACGACCACTACTACTGCCGATGCCACCACTGCCGTGATGGCCACACGACGCGGTGAGCCTTCGCTCCGCAGCGTCGCTGCGAATCCTGATACAAGACCCGCAAGTCCGAAGCCTATGGCCACGTAGCCGTTGAACCATATCAGGCATATCCATGCAAGCAGGGCTGATATACTCGATATCCACACCAGCGTAGTGCCCTTGCTCGCTGTGGTAACCTTGACCTGTTCGGTCGCTATTTCTTTGTTTTCTAAGTTCTTATCTGTCATTTTATATAAAGTCGAAGTTGTTTGGAAACTCCCGTAGCGTTTTCGCTGATGCAAAGATAGCGATTATATGCTTCGGTGTCTTTATATATGACAAATAATGTGAAAAAAAGTTTAACAATTCCCCCTTTTTTTAATGTGTTAAAGTCGTGTTTTAACGGTGGAATATGATGCTGTTCCGTCCCGACGGACTCACTTTTAGAGTCACTTTGGCCGATTCTATAAGCGGTATGTTGTGATCTACGTGCCCTACCGGAACGTTGTATGCCACCGGAAATTTATACCCTGCCACTGCATCACGTATCATAGACTCCATGCTTTCGTGATTCGAGTCAGGCTTGTAGTCGGTGAACTGCCCCACTATCAGACCGGCTATCTTATCGAACAGACCGCTCAGACGCAACTGGTAGAATATACGCTCTATCTTGTACACCGGTTCCGACACATCCTCGACGAAGAGTATCGAACCCGGTTGAAGCATGTCGTACGGTGTGTTGATAAGTTCGGCCAGTACGGCAAGATTTCCGCCTCGTAGAGTCCCTGTGGCTATGCCGTGGCGGTCATAGTCGTGTCCGTCGAATATATGCGCCGGACGCTCGCCGCGAAGTATGGCGAAGAGGTCTCGGTTGTCAGGGTCTCCTGACCCTTCCTTGATGTGCGCGGCCATCGATGCGTGGATGCTCGCTATGCCCTTGCGGCCCATCAGAGCGTGTAGGGCGGATATGTCCGAAAAACCGATTATCCACTTGGGATCATTCTCCACAGGCAGTTTGTCCAGTCGGTCCATGATGTGCACCACTCCGTAGCCGCCGCGCGAACAAAGGATGGCCCGAACGTCAGGATCAAGCAGAGCTCGGCTCAGATCCGAGTAGCGCTCATCTGCCGTTCCGCTGAAACTGCCGTTCTCGCCTAAGGCGTGAGGCATGATTTCCACCTTCCAGCCCTCTCCTTCGAGCACTTTCACTGCCTTATGCACAATATCGGGTTTGATGCGCCCTGCAGGCGATACCACAGCTATCTTGTCGCCCTTTTTCAAAGGAGCGGGAAATACTATCTTGTCCATGGTTTATTATAGTATTCAGATTGACTCAATAGATTGTTTATAGAATTCCCACAGGGCCACGGCTGCCGAAACCGACACATTCAGCGAGTGTTTAGTCCCGCTTTGGGGGATTTCAAGGCATATGTCCGAGCGGTTCACTACTTCTTGATCGACGCCGTCGACTTCATTACCGACAATCAGCGCGTACCGTCGGCCGGGCTCCACAGAGAAGTCGCGCAGCGAAACACTGCCTTTCACCTGCTCGAGACACACTATGGTGCACCCTTCCGATTTGAGAGTGTCCAGCGCCTCGGAAGTAGTCGCGAAGTAGCGCCACTCCACCGACTCCTCGGCTCCGAGAGCCGTCTTGTGTATTTCTGCCGACGGCGGCGTGGCCGAGATTCCGCACAGAGCCATCCCTGTGGCAGCGAAGCCGTCGCACGTACGGAATATCGCCCCTATGTTGTTGAGCGACCGAACGTTGTCCAGCACCACTGTCACAGGTATCTTGCGCCGTTGCTTGAACGCTTCTATAGTGTCGCGACCCATGTCGCGTATAGTCTTTTTTTCCATTGCATTCAGGGTTTTGTGGCTTTTCAGATAGTGCGCCCGGGATAAGCCTCCAGAGCCTTGCGCAGAACTGTCATGGCACGGGCCAGATCCTCCTTCTTCAGCACATAGGCCATGCGCACCTGGTCTCGTCCCATCCCGGGAGTGGTGTAGAAGCCCGAAGCAGGTGCCATGAAGATTGTCTCGCCTTCATAGTCGAATTCCTCCAAACACCATGCGCAGAAGCGGTCGGCGTCATCCACCGGAAGACGCACCACCGTGTAGAACGCCCCCATAGGTATAGGAGTATAGCATCCCGGTATCTGGTTGATTTGGTCGATGAGGAACTTCCGGCGCTCGACATATTCGTTGTACGTCTCAAGCATATACTCCTGCGGAGTGTCGATGGAAGCCTCGGCCACTATCTGACCGATGAGCGGAGGACTGAGACGGGCCTGACAGAACTTCATCACATTCTTTTTCAGCTCCTGATGCTTCGTGATAAGCGCACCGATGCGGATGCCGCATTCGTTGTAGCGCTTCGATACCGAGTCGATAAGCACCACATTATTCTCTATGCCGGGAAGGTGGAATGCTGAGATATAAGGGGCGCCTGTGTAGCAGAATTCGCGGTACACCTCGTCAGAGAATAGGAAGAGATTATGCTTCAGCACAAGATCACGGATTTGAAGCATCTCCTTCATGGTGTACAGATAGCCCGTAGGATTGTTGGGATTGCAGATGAGGATGCCCTTTGTACGGGGAGTGATCAGCTCTTCGAACTTCTCGACCGGAGGCAGCTCGAATCCGTCATCTATACTCGACGGAATAGTCACGATTTTAGCTCCGGCCGATATGGCGAATGCCATATAATTGGCGTATGCCGGCTCCGGTACGATGATTTCATCACCCGGATCAAGACACGCCATGAAAGCGAACAGCACAGCCTCGGAGCCGCCGGTGGTGATGATGATGTCATCTATATTTACATCGATATGGAACCGTTTGTAGTACTGGCGCAGCTTTTCGCGAAGCGATTTCAGACCTTCCGACGGGCTGTATTCCAGCACGTTGCGGTCTATATGCTTCAGTGCCT
Organism: uncultured Porphyromonadaceae bacterium; assembly: GCA_947178655.1. Next base: position 312 of record CAMWZB010000018.1, on the reverse strand, counting down.
CCAATGCTCCGGGAGGTGTAGGCACATCCGGTTGGCCGATATTGAGCCGATACACTTTCACACCCCGTTCGATGGCCTTGTTGGCAAGAGGTACAAGTCGGCGTATAGGTGATGCGGGCATTTCGTTGCCTCGTTGCGATACTTGTGGCATAATAAAGAATTCCGCCTTAGTGCGGTAATTTAATAACAAACCTCACAGGAGAGTTGTGCAAAATAAAGCAAAAAAAATGACCTGAGCAAATCAGACCGTCAAAAATGCAGGGCAACCGCATCAAAATTATGTGCGATAAGTAACGGTTGCATTGAGTCAAC
>CAMWZB010000017.1 GCA_947178655.1 uncultured Porphyromonadaceae bacterium | reverse complement strand
ACTTTGTCGTCAGCTTTGTCGTCAGCTTTGTCGTCGGCTTTGTCGTCAGCTTTGTCGTCAGCGGCATCCGGCTGCATGCCGATTTCGTTTATGCCCCGCAGGTTAGCCGACACCATCACCGTGTCACCTCCGGCGACCGGCATGAGGCTGTTCATCCTTCGCACCTCGTTCACCGTAGCGCCAATCTGCAGAAGTTTGGTGCCATAGTTCATCATGCCGTTGAGGTCGCACGCGAAGAGTTCCCGGCGGTCGAACCTGAATTTGTACTTGCGGCACAACGACGGCGGGATAAGTTTGCGACGCAGTTCTATCTCGATATTGCGCAGCAGAGGGTTGAGCGTGTGGCTTAAAAAATCTACGTCGGCCTGCTCGACGGTCTTGTAATTGTTGCTGGTGTCGGCATACACAAACGTCGGAGGCACGCTGAAAAAGCGGCATATCTCGATTACCGTGAATTTGCGGCTTTCCAGGAACTGCATATCGGCAGAACTGAGCGAAATCTGCTTGAAATCCACCTGACCCGGCAGGCTTACAATTCTTTCACCTCCCTGGAATCGACTGTCGATGCTCTCGGCAGTCTTCTCTAACTGCGCGTCCTGATACTCACCGAAACCGCGCACGCTGTCGCCGTTCGACACTATGCCGCGGACGTTGCCGCCGTTGGCGAACCGGTTCTCCGTCTCCCTGTCGCCGGCAGCGGCGATGTTCATAGTCTGCCGGGCATACGTCAGCACACTGACGCCCCGCTTGCTGTCGCGCAGCGTCAGGCCCTTGATATGTATAATCTCGTTCTCGGCGAAGCGCCCGCTGATGCCGTTGTTGAGGTCACGCACGTCGTAGTAGTCGTTGATGGTGTCGTGCACGACAGTGCCTCGCTCGCACAGCGCCAGCCGGTCCAGCGCCATACTGACAGGATTGTATACGGGCACGATGTAGGCGTTGCCATCCAGCAATACCTCCTGCACCACCTGACGCCAGAAGTCAAATGCGTTCAAGGCATAGTCAGGCTGCACGTTCAGCAGATAGTCGAGCCGGTCGTTGTCGACTTCGGTAAAAATGCCGTCTTTGCGCCTGAGGTACTGCAGCGGCAGATTGGCGACACTCTCGCTAAGCAACTTTACGCAGCGGAATACCGTCGCTACGGACATGGCGGTCTGATCGCCATACACAAAAAGCGGCGTGGCCCCGGTACGTGCCGTGCCGGGGTTCTCGCCGCTGGGGTTCTCGCGCTTAAAATAGTTTACTAAAAGTCGCCAAAAATTCATCGCTCATAATCGCTAACGCGCGAAAATAGCGACTTTTATCTACATATGAAACAGCCCGTTCTCGGCGTTTTTTCCTTTGTTTTCCTTTGTTTTCGGCTGTAACGACACTGTCATATCTTTGACTTTATTTAACACATTCATGCGCTCACAAAATGCCTTGTGGGCGGCCATGCGGGCGTCGAGCGGCACGTCTGTGTCGTGAAGCAGCCGCCACATTAGGTCGTGATAGAGGTCTTGCCAGTGACCCTGCAGTCTGCGGCTTCGCTCATGCCGGCTTTTCTCGTTCTCGTACATCTCGGCATATGTGCGCATCGTCATTCGGGCTTTGCGCAGGTCGGACCGCAGCTCGACGACCCACTTGACCAGCTCGGAGACGGTGTCGGTGTTGGTGTCGGTATCAGCACCATCCGCTCGCCCGACTTCCGTCGGCAGCGGTTCTGCCGGAGTTGCGACCACTGCTGTCGATTGCACCGGCGATGTTTCGGCAGCCACCGACGGCGTCGGTGCCGGAAGTAATTTCGCGTTCCCTCCCCAAACTCCGGCGTAGGCCTCCGCAATCCGCTCCCCGGCGTTGTGACGCATCACCGAGGCGAGCACGGCGAGGCCCTTGCGCGTTATCACGAACTCGTAGCCGTGGCCCGGGCCGCCCGTTGTGTAGTCGCGCATGGTGAAGTTGCCGTATTTGAACGACCGTCGGCCGAGGTTGTTCTTGATTGTGTCCAGCACGCTGTCGTGCTTGCGGCCCAGTACCCGCGCCAGTATGCGCGATGTCGTCACGGCCTTGCCGTCGACATACTCAATAAGCGATGACGTAACTTGCTGATTTTCAACGGGGGGGGTAAAATTTCGGGCTGTGCGGGCTGTTGTGGGGCGGAGAGTCTTTCGATTTCGAGCTGTTCCCATCGCAGTATGAGGCGCGCACGGGCCTCGTCGTTGAACTTTGTGGCGATGTAGAGACACTCCGTTTTGGTCAGCTCATAGTAGGGAGTCTCGCGGAGTGCCTGGTTTCCTATTTCGGTGATTTTCAACTTGTACGCAAATTTGCGTTTATGTACTTTCTCCCAAGCGAGCTCCATCTTGCGGATAGCGCGGAGCACTTCACAGTGTCTTTTGCCTGTGACTTCTGCAATTTGCAGAGATGTCATGGTCTGACCTGTTTCGATTACGTCTGTCATTACTTTGAATTTTTTTTGAACATTAAAAAAGCTGCGCTACGAGCTGTTCAAGGTCTTCAAAGCAAAACCCCCGTATACGTTTCCGCATACAGACTCGGCGCAGCCAAATATCTTTGACTTTTCAGTATGTGTAGGCACAAAAATAGCCGGTGGTATTCCGGCGGTCTCGTACCGCTTTGAAGTATTTTGAACACCGCAAATGTACAACAATAATTTGGACTATGCAAATTTCACGCAAAAAAGTTATATAAACATTTGGTTATATCAAATATTATTTATATCTTTGTAGTGTAATAAGAAACCAACAACGAAAGGAGGTGTGATAATGAAATGAACAGAAAAAAATGGCTGATTTACCGAATATTCGACCTTTTAGCCCTAATCGAAACAACAGAAAATCAGCCGATTATCCGACAGATACAAGGACTTCTTTACAGCCTTATGGATGACTAACAAAAAGCCCCCGTGTGACAGACGGGGGCAAATTTACTAATTTTGACTGATTGATACACTATGGATGATAAAAAACCTACTTTTGAGCAAATATGCGACCCGGCATTCCGCAGGGCGCAAAACATCACTGTCAAGTCAGGCGCAGTGTTTGTGGCGTTCTCCGAGCTACAGAGCCTCATCAACAACGCCGCTCTGGCACGCCAGTACTTCAAGCGTAGTCCGTCGTGGCTGACGCAGCGCATCAACGGCAATACCGTATTCGACAAAAGAGCCGGATTCAGGCCCGCCGAATATCAGCAGCTCGCAGAGGCATTCCGCGACATCGCACGCCGTCTGGTCGCCCATGCCGACGAGATTGACGCGGCTGCGCCCGACCCCGTGGAGTAAAAAGCACTGTGCGCATGCGCTTGCTTTCACCGCGTATAGTCGATGAAAAGGCGCATGCACATCAGCTTCGTAATGACGCCGTCAATCTTCTGAGTATGCTTGCGCTTGACAGGCTTGCAGTTCTCCAGCCTGTCAGTGTCCAGGACGGCGTTTCCGAAACAGTAGTAGTTAATCGGGTTGTCGTTGATATAGATATGCCCGGTTTTCGCCCCGTGCTCAAAACTCTCTACAGGCGCAGTGAAATTGCCATAGGTCTGTTTGACCCCCGACAGCACATGGTCGGCACCGGAAGCCGCGAGCATATTGACTACCTCAAGACTCTTCCACGGGTCGTAGCCGATGCCTAAAATGCGCACCACTTTGTTGAGATACAGCACGTACTCTACTATTGCCCGATAGTCGATGACATCGCCTTCGGTCAATACCAGATAGCCTTTTTCCGCCCACACGCGGTACATTCTTTCGTTTGGGTGTCCCTCCAAGGCACCCTCCGGGAAAAAGTACGCCGTATGGAAATGAAAATTCTTGCATGCCACGTCGTACATACCCATGGTGACTGCGCTGAAGTCGTCGCTTTCCGACAGGTCGATGGCCACCATCGCGTCAGGTCGGCCGGTGATGGCATCCAGCGGCATAGGCCGGGCGATACTCCGGGCCAGTGTGCTGCTTATCCAGCTGCGCTGCTGGTTCTCGGCGAAGATGTTCAGCAGCTTGGTCCGGAAGGCCAGCATGGCGTCAGCGCCGTTGCGCAGGGCGTTCTTGTACTCTTGACGGTAAAAAGCCATGCTGACCGTTACGCCCATGTGCGGCTGCACCTTGAGCCATGTCGATTCGGCGTCTTCGGGGTCGTCGATGTCAGGCTCAAAGATATGCGCAAACAGGCTGTCATCCTCGAACTCTCCTAACAGAACAGATTTGTAGCCCTGAAGCATTTCGTAGAACGGGCCGTCGAAAATATCGCTGGCGGTGGTGATAATCACCGTCAGCGGATTGTCGCGCACACCCATCGACGTAGTGAGCACAGTCAGCAGGCTGTTGTCGCGAGCCTGACTGAACTCGTCCATGATGACCGTGCTGGCGTTCAGTCCGTCCTTGGTCCGGGCGTTGGCCGTCAGACACTGGGCAAAGGCCGTACGGTCTTTACGCTTGCTTTTGATAGTCTGCTCGTTGACCGTGTAGCGACGTCCCTTCGGGTCTAATTTCCTCACGCAGCCGCGTATGACGTCGAAACACTTTTTGGCCTGGTCGTTGCTGTTGGCGCCGGTATAGCTCTCGGCGTTCGCGTCGCCATACAGCAGATCGTCGATGGCCAACGCTGCGCTCGAGGTGGTCTTGCTGAATTTACGCGGCACAAATAAAATCGCCTCACGCACCACACGGCGACCCCCATTCCAGAAACCGTAGATACTCGCAAACTGGAACGTCTGTACCGGGGTTAAGGCGTATTTTTGCTGTCCGGCTTTGCCAGGAAAATGCAGATTCTCATATAGTGTAAAAAACCTACGCACCTCAGTCGCGTTGATTCCGTACTTGTCGGCCATACGGAAAAAGCGCATAACCGCTAACTGCTCGTAGAGGTTGTGCGCAGTCGGGTGTTGGGCCACCTCGGTAACGTACTGCTCCAGCCGTGCGTCGACTTCGCACAGCCGGTAGTCCGCTATCGGAACGGCGGCCAGCTGCGCCGTCACGTCTTTCTTAGCCTGCCTTAGCAGGTCTTTTTCTTCCTCTGTCATTCGGTCGGCTCGGTGTTACGTTTTATGATATTGGGCTTTTTGCGTCCGGAGTTGCGGACCTTCTTTGTCAGGTCGATCAGCGGGTCGTCATCATCGGTGCCGGTCAGTTCCTCTGTGGTCAGTCCTAACGCTTTCATCTGCCGGGTGACGCTGTCCTGAGCGTCCTTGAGTATCTTGAATACCGGATGCGGAGACAGACTGTCGTTTCCGTATCTCGATTTCTCGACCGTAACGACCGTGTCCAGCTTGTCGAGCTCTTCATTGGCCAAATCAAGTGTGCGCAGAGCCACGGCCAGAGAGAAGATTTGCAGGTCTACCCCCTTCGAGTACTTTCCGGAGGCCTTAAGAGCTTTGACTATTTCAGTCCTGAATTCGTATGTACTTTTCGCCATAATTTTATACAATTGTTAATAAAATTAAATTTGCTTAACTCAAAAAAACCGCTTATAAACCCTTGGATAGGGCGGCGAGATTTAAGCATACCCGGGGTGTCTTTAAAAAAGGCCCCCGGGGTCGTTGATTGTTAAATTAATTAACACCCCCACGGTTACTAATTGTTAAAGAATTTAACTATTATCGCCCGCACATGCTCGTCGTTGCGTCGCCGGGCCGCTTTCTTGCCGCTGCGTCCCATCTCGATATGTGTCTTGACATGGCAGTCATGGCACAGCGCACACAGGTTCTTAGGGTCATACATGAGCCTGTGCTTCTCGGCGTAGTTTATTCCGTCCTCCACAGGCTTGCGGTGATGCACTTCGGTCGCCGGGGTTATATAGCCCTCGGCCTCACACCTTTCGCAAAGCGGGTGAGCCGTCAGGATGTCACGCCTCAGGCGCAACCACCGTGACGTATTTATCAGTTTCATGTAGTCCTTGTCTTTAGCCATTGGTGTGTTTGCGTATCAGATAGTTAAGACTGTCCAACAGACTCTGCTGCCTGGCCTTTTTACTCTCAAGCGACGCGGCGGCGCGCTCATCCACGGTACGGGCTCCGATCAGTTTGTACACCGTGACCGGATGCCGCTGTCCCTGCCGGTGCAGTCGGGCGTTGGCCTGCTGGAACAGCTCCAGGTCCCATCCGGTGCCGAACCAGACTATGTAGTGGCCGCCCTGCTGCATGTTGAGGCCGTACGCCGTACTCGCCGGATGGGCCAGCAGCACGTCAATCTTTCCGGCGTTCCACTCCAATAGCTGTTTCTCGCCCTCATAGACTTCCACACGATAGCCTTTGAGTCTCTTTGTGATGCGTGGTATATCGTGCTTGAACTGGTAGAACACCAGCACACTGCTGCCGTTGGCCGCCTCGACTATCTCGGCCAGCCTATCGACCTTTTCACTGTGGATTTCGTGCACATTCCTGTCTTCGTCATACACGGCACCGTTGGCGAACTGGGCCAGCTTGTTCATCAGTCCGGCGGCAGAATTGGCCAGAATGTTTGCAGGCTCGCCCTGATGCTCCTCTGTGAACTCAAGCACCTTTTCACGCTCAAACTTGTTATAGGCCGACATAGTCGCCGGTGACAGTTCGACAGGCACTGTGTGCATCATCAGGTCGGGCAGCTGGAGATAGTCCTTTGCCTGCATGCTCAGGCAGATGTCGGCGATATTGTTGCGTATGATATCCTCATGTCCTTTTTTGACGTCGCACCTCACGACGATGTTATTCCAGCGGTGCGTCTCAAAGTGGCTCTCCCGGTACTTCGACACCGACTTGCCGAGCCTCTGCCCCATGTCGATGCAGTACATCTGCCCCCAAAGGTCTATCAGCCCGTTAGGCGCAGGAGTGCCCGTCAGACCGATAACGCGCTTTACCGTCGGCGTGGCGACACGCATGGCCTTAAAGCGCTGCGACTTGGAATTCTTGAAACTTGTCAGCTCGTCGATGACCAGAACGTCAAACGGCAGCTGACCGCCGTACAGTCCGACAAGCCACACGAAGTTATCACGGCCTATGACGTAGACGTCGGCTTTTTCGGACAGGGCCATTTTGCGCTGCTTCTCGGTCCCCATGACCTTTGCCACCCTCATGCCTTGCAGGTGGTTCCACTTTGCCGCCTCGGTGGTCCATGTGGTTTCGGCCACCTTCTTTGGCGCCACCACCAGCACGCGGCTGATCTCGCACTCGTCGATGAGCTCCTGTATGGCCGTCAGGGTCGACACGGTTTTGCCCAGGCCCATGTCAAGAAAAAGGCCGCAGCGCGGGTTGTCCAATATCCATTGCGTCGCGGTGCGCTGGTAGTCGTATGGTCTGTATTTCATTGCTTGGCTGATTTAATCAGTTCGTCGATGTCAGGTTTATTATCTATCACTCTCACCAAATGGCCCATGTCAGCTAACTCGCGCATGCGCATCTGCTGTATCTTTGTCGGCTTCCGTCCTTTGCTCTTCAGTTCCACCCAGATCACGCCTCCGCCCGGAAGCACCAACAGGCGGTCGGGGTAGCCCGCCATGTTCGCGTTGGAGTATTTGAGGCACAGCAGGCCGTTTTGTTTTGCCTGCTCTGCCAAATACCGCTCTATCGCCTTTTCCGATACGTCGGCATGGCGGGTCAGATTCGTTATACTACGCTTATCCATCGCTTGCTTTCATATACTCTTCATTCATGCTTTCTGAGGGGTGGTCAGTCGCGCGTGTGCGCGATACCCGCTGATTTTATAATTTGTGCGTTACAATTTATTACTATTTCCATATTACATTTTATATTATTATGTTTTTTATATTTTTTACTGACCACTGACCACCCTTATATTTATTCACTGAATTTCAGTATATTGCAGGTGGCCATACAGGTGGTCATACAGGGTGGTCACATAGAGGTCAGATTTCATCGTCACTTACAGATTGTAACTTTTGATAGAAAGTGGCTTTTATGTTCTTGCCGTCTGCCCCCTTGTATCCGCCCACCCTTTTCCGGTCGGGTTCACGCTCCCATCCGAGGGATTTCAGTATCGCTCCGATGCGTTGGGCGCTGTACCTCGATACACCCGGATAAGGACACGTGGTGACTATTTCGCATATCGCAATCCGCTCTCTTTTGACCGTGCCTTTGGCCTCGAGTACATCATAATACCTGAAGTAGTCAGCCCTCTTCTTCGGCTCATAAGTCTCCCAGTCTGACGGCAGCGGTATCTCCAGCCAGTCCGCCAGATAATCGCGCAGCGGGTCGCCCATCACCTCATTGAAGTTCTCGGCATAGGCGCGCATCTGCGCATCGAGTTCCTCGGACAGCATGAGCGGTTCTCCGCCCTTATAGATGGCGAGCGCCTCGGCCCATATCTGACCGACGTTCGCCTTGAGTCTGTCACGCCAGTATCTCACACCCTCGCCTCCGGTGACTTTCACGACCCAGAAACGGCGGTTTCCCGAGGTGTCTTTCAGGAAGTGTGCATTGTTGGTTGACCCGATGAGGATACTGTGCCGAGGGTTCTTATTCCACTGACGGGCGTACGCCGCACGGAAGTTGTCAGAACGGCTCGAGATAAGGTCTTTGATTGCGTCAGTGTCAGCAGTCTTCATCCCTTTGAACTCCGGTCTCTCGCCTATCCATGACCGCTGCAGCGTCTCGTACTGCTCCTTCTTGGCGTCGGCGAACGATATGGCGCCTCGCCACCGGTTGGCGAGAGTCTCGGCGAATGTACTCTTGCCGGTCCCCTGCTCCCCGTACAGCACAAGGCAGTAGTCAAACTTGATACCCTCGCCGTCGTCGGGGTCAGTGTCTATCGCCCGGCCCACGGCTCCGGCCATCCATTTGCGCGTTATAGCTCTTGTCAGGGGAGTATCTTCGGCCCCGAGATAGTCAATCAGCAGGGACTCGACTCTCGGAGTGCCGTCCCATCGCTCCCGCATGATGAAGTCTTTCACCGCATGGCAGGCACGCTCAGGCGCAGTCAGCCTGAGCATTTTGTCCACCATGGAGTTTATAGACAGGTCGATGCCGTACATCTCGGAGAGGTAGCCGCACATACGCGACAGCGATGTGTCATCAACCTCGTCGGGCGCGTGTGTCCCCACAAAAGGACACGACGGCTCAGTGATGGTGTCCCTCTGACTGAACATGTCGAACCGCACCATCCTGAAGCACGGGTCATTAAGCATGATTGTCCTCAGCGTTTTGGGTGTGGCTTTGGCGTTGCCGTTTTTATCATAGTCCAGATCGGCCATCCAGTCAGTGCCAGTGTCAGTGCCCTCGGCGGCCTCAGTGTCGATGCCGGCAAAGTCAGCATCGGCGTCGGCCAGCCTCTCCTGAGTCAGCAGCATGCGCACGGCCTTGTCGGCAGCGGCAAAATCCTGCATTTTGGCATACGACGGCAGCCTGGTGACGTCCGTCACTCTGCACCCCTCGTCCTGTATGCCGAACAGATGTATGCGCACTAAGTCGAAAGCGTTGCAGAGCTTCATGCTTGCCGGGTCGGTCTCATGGTGCGAAAATGCGAATTTGCCCTCATAGGTGACACAGCCTCCGGCGACGCTTCCGGCCTTGTAGGTATATCGGCCGTCGGTGCCGGTCTTTTCGTACACATCAGTCAGGAACTTCTCTATAGCGTCCTCGATGGAGTAGGCGCGGCAGAACGCCCCGATCAGCCCCGGCTTCTCGCTCGGGTCGCCTGCCTTGCGGATTTCGTGAGCCATCACGTCGCCCTCGCGGCTCGACATAGGCCACTCGCTGACGTCCTGCGGGTTGCGGTAGGTCGCCAGCACAGCGTCAACGTCAAAGGCCGGGCCGTCCTGATAGTCGAAAACATACTCGCCGTCGCGGCTGGCGCTGGGCCAGTAGAATAAGCGCGACAGCTGATATGTGGTATGGTCGAAGAGCTCGATGCCTATGCGCGACGTCCAGTATCGGCACACCGGCTCATACTCGGCAGGGGACATCTGCCTGTTGGCCGGAAGCACCAGCCGCAGACGCGGCTTCTCGGGCGTATGCTTGTGGGTGCTGTATAACATAGCGGCGCAGTCGAAATTCAGGGTGAAGTCATCCCATACGTCGGCAGTGCCGTAGTCTATGTCGAGAGTCACCAGCGTGCGGTACAGCACGTTGGCGGTTTTGCGTGTGCCGTTGGACAGATATCCGCCGACAAAGCCGCCTACGTCCTTGACGCTGCTTTGCTCCTCTCGACTCATGCGCAGATACTCGCGCACGGTTTCGCCGGTGCGCTTGGGCTGCGCACACCTGGCCAGGATGTCGCTCCACTTCCACGTACTGTTACGCCACTTCTTCGATAGCCGGCTGTAGGCCGTGGCTATGTCTAAATCAAAGTCATGTTTTAATTTATCCATTAGTCACGCCCCTCCAGCGCGTCGCGGAAATAGTCGGCGTCAGCCTCGTCGGTTGCAATCTCAATCTCACACACGCCGGCATTCGATTTTTTAATGCGCAGCTCGCACGCCGGAGTATCGTCCGCCTCCATGAGCGCGAACACACCGGGTATCTCGGTGCGCGGAACGCTGAAACTTAATGTGGTTGTTGTCATAATATTATTCATCTTTCTCGGTTTTCGGGGCGAATTTGGGGCAGATGCCATAGCAGTATTCGCGTATAAAATCAGGAGTAGCCCTGCGCGGACGATAGACGGCCTTGCCTTTCTCCTGACACCACACAAGCAGCGAGTAGAGAGCGTCGATGAGTTCGGGGGAATCTTTATGAGGAATTAAATAATCATTCCTGTTATCTCTAATATAGGTGGCATAATAAGTTCCCGTAAAACACTCTATACTCAGATGATAATCTTCTATCTCTTTCGGGAGAATGCCGATAAGGTCGGCGAGGGTGAATATAGGTAACAGCTCACGCCTTTCCAGTGGTCTGCCGGTGTTGTTGATGTCTGTATAGTCAGGGGTTCTTTCACTTGCCCTTTCGGGGCTTACTCCAAGCTCTATGAGCTTTGCCGATTCCTCGGCGGTCAGTTGGGTTTTCATATCTCAATTCCTTTGTTTTCCATTTCGTTTATTATCCGTTTGGCTACTTCAAGGTCTGACATTCTGTTTAATTAAGAATATCCGCCAGCATTTCGGCCTTACGCTCCCACTTCATTAGCGCGGTAGTTTGGCGATCTGTGCCGTAGCCGTCCATCGTTAGGTCTTTATAGTGTTCCACCATCTTTAAGGCGTGGT
>CAMWZB010000016.1 GCA_947178655.1 uncultured Porphyromonadaceae bacterium | reverse complement strand
AGCCACCGAAGCTTGTAAGGAAAAGAGCAACGAGATAAAGGCCGTACCGATACTTCTTGATAAAATAGATATCTCAGGAAAGATTGTCACGGCCGACGCCATGTCTATGCAGAAGGACATTGTCGAGAAAATCAGAAAGAAAGGCGGAGACTTTCTGATAGAACTTAAAGCCAACCAGCCGTCATTGCGATACGGCATTGAGGACAGGCTGGTGGAACACACACCGGTATATTCTTACACCGAAGGTCCCGAACTGGCCCACGGCAGGATAGAGACGAGAACCTACCGCGTATATGACGGACTGGACATTATCGCAGACAAGAAGAAATGGGGCGGAAACATGACCATCATAGAGTATGAATCGTCCACAGTCAAAAAGTCAACAGGAGTACACACCTCAGAAAAACGCTTGTACGTCAGCAGTATGCCCACGGATACTCCGCAGCCCGGAACCATCGTACGCAACCACTGGTCGATAGAAAGCATGCATTGGGGACTGGGCCACAATCTTCAGCAGGACAATATAAAACGCAAGTCGACGAGAGCTGCCCGAAACCTCGACACCATACAGAGAATCGTTTACTCGGTGTTCTCAATATGGAAAGGACTTCGCAAAAAACAATCGGATAAGAATAAAGGCATGGCCGAACTGATCAGACATATCTCGATGAGCTTTACCCGACTAATGCGATTTTTAAGCCAAAAATGAAAAAAATAAGATTTTAACGAAGAGATAAACAACTGAAATACAGATACAACAAATTACCCGCTTCAGCCCGAAGCGGGTAAGGGCAGGTATACGCTTTATTTTATCTTAAATGAAAAAGCCGTGAAAATCGATGCGGCAAAACGAAAGAACGGAGCGGGGCTGCGAGCAGCGCCACGCTCCGTTCAGGTGTATTTGGGATGACTGTTACTTCTTGAAGAGTCGTATGGCTTCGCCTATCCACAGGACGACGGAGGTCGAGGCCACGATGATGCACCAGTCGGTCAGCGAGAGGGGAACGACGTTGAAGAATTCTCCGCCGAACTGCACTATCAGTATCTGGCCCGCGAAGATGGCCAGGGCGATGAGACCGAAGCCTTTGCAGCCCTTGAAATGGAAGGCCGAGCGGCCGGTCTCGAAGGCGCGGGCGTTGAACATGTTCCAGAACTGCAGGAAGACGAAGATGGTGAAGAACAGCGACAGTTCATAGCTGCTAAGGCCCTTGTCGGCGCCCATAGGCAGGCTGCCGATCTCAGTGAGGCTCGTCAGGTCGGTGTGCTCGAAGTAGTAGAGAAGTCCGACCAGCAGCAGGAAGAAGATGCCGCCCACACCGAATATCGACTGCCACATGGGGCGGTTGATGATGAATGCGGTGCGCGAGCGTGGTTTGTCGTGCATAACCGAGGCCGATGGAGGAAGCGATGCAAGGGCCATGGCTGCGAAGGTGTCCATGATCAGGTTGACCCACAGCATCTGTGTCACTGTAAGGGGCGACTCTGTGCCCATGAAGGCGCCGGCAAGCACGATGAAGCATGCGGCCACGTTGACGGTCATCTGGAAGAGGACGAAGCGCTGGATGTTCTGGAAGAGCGAACGTCCCCACATTACGGCGCGGCCGATGGAGGCGAATGAATTGTCTATGATGGTTATGTCAGACGCTTCCTTGGCCACGGAGGTGCCGTCGCCCATCGAGAGGCCCACGTGGGCGGTCTTAAGGGCCGGAGCGTCGTTGGTGCCGTCGCCGGTCACAGCCACGACTTCGTTGTTGGCCTGCAGGGCTTCGACCAGGCGCTTCTTGTCCATGGGGCGCGCGCGAGCGATAATCTTGAGGTCGCCTACGCGCTTGCGGAGAGTGGCGTCGTCGAGTTCGGCGAATTCAACTCCGGTGATGATGTTCGAGTTTCCGTCGGTCTTGTCATCCCAAAGTCCTATCTGACGGCCGATTTCGCGGGCAGTGCCCGGGGTGTCGCCGGTGACTATCTTCACTTTGATGCCTGCGTCGATCACTTCGCGGACTGCATCGGGCACGTCGGCGCGTACAGGGTCGGCGATGGCTGTCACGCCGAGGAACTTCAGCCCGCGGGCAGCCACCTTGCCGTCGGCTATGGTGGCGTCGCCTTCATTTATTTCCTGGTATGCGAAGCCGAGCGTGCGCATGGCCATGTTCTGATATTTCAGCAGCAGAGCGTCGATTTCGGCCTTGGTCACGCCTGCGGTGTCGGCGCACATGGCGAACACTATTTCCGGAGCGCCTTTGACGTAGAGTATGGTCTTGCCGGTGGCCGAACGGACTACTGTAGCCATGTATTTGCGCTCGGTGGTGAAGGGGAGTTCCTCGATGCGTCCGGCGCTGTCGCGAAGCTGCATGTAGTCGGCTCCGCGCTCGCGCAGCCACAGCAGAAGGGCTCCTTCGGTGGGATTGCCGAGCACGGCCGGCTTCTCTCCCGACAGGTCAAGCTGGGCCGTCGAGTTTACGGCTATGCCTTCGTAGAGTATCTCGTCAGACGGCTGCCCGAAGAAGTCGGTATGAGCCACCTGCATCTGATTCTGTGTGAGCGTGCCGGTCTTGTCAGTGCATATCACTGTGGTGGCGCCCATAGTCTCGCAGGCGTGCATCTTGCGCACAAGATTGTTGGTGCGGAGCATACGGCGCATCGAGTAGGCCAGGGAGAGTGTCACGGCCATGGGGAGTCCTTCCGGCACGGCCACAACTACGAGTGTCACGGCTATCATCAGGGTCTGGAGCAGATGGGCCACAAAGCGTACGAAATTGAAGCCCCCGTCCATGGCGATGAAATACATGATGAGACGTCCGGCTATGATGGCTGCTGCGAATCCGTAGGATATCTTTGTGATGAGGTCGCCGAGTCCGTCGAGCTGTTCGTTGAGCGGTGTCTTGACGCTGTCGTCAATCTGTGCGGCTTCGAATACTTTGCCGTTCTCGGTCTTGTCGCCCACGGCCAGGACCTCCATCACGCCATGGCCTTCCATGACCTTGGTGCCGCGCATGGCTTGGTCGGTGGGGAAAGTGGCGTCGGGGTCGAACTGCGACGGGTCGGTGCTCTTGTGGCACATGGGTTCGCCGGTGAGGGTCGACTCGTCGATGTTCAGCGACACGGCCTCGAGCAGCCGGCCGTCGGCCGGAACTTCTTCGCCTGTATTGAGAATGACTATATCGCCCACGACCACATCTTTGCGCGGTACCTGGGTGACATTTCCGTTGCGGATGACCTGCACCGGCTCGTCGTCGTTCACCTGATTGAGCAGAGCGAACTCACGGTCGGCTTTCAGCTCGAATATGAATGCCAGCCCTGTGGCCAGGAGTATGGCGATGAATATGCCGACGGGTTCGAAGAATACTCCTGCGCCTTCGCCGAGGCCCCAGTACTCGTAGCACGATATGCCTATCGACAGGGCGCCTGCGATGAGCAGTATGATAATCAGAGGGTCCTCGAATTTCTCAAGGAATCGTTTCCATAACGGGTCTTTCTCCGGCGGAGTGAGGATGTTGGCGCCGTTTTTGAGGCGGCTTTCTTCCACCTGAGCGTCGGAAAGGCCGGTGTAGTGATGTTTTTCTGCCATAATTATATTGAATGGTTTCTGTTGTTCAATTCTTCACGAGCTGCACCACGATGAGGCGTCCGCCGTCTTTGGCCGACAGCAGTATCTTGCGGCCTTCGGTGAGCGGTACGTAGCCCCCGACGGGTATTTGCTTGTTGTCGGTCTTGTCCCACATGTCAGGCAGGCGTCGGTTGATGAGTATCCACTGGCCGTTGTGGAAGTGGAAGTCTCCTACGGGTTTCTTGTCCTCGTCGGATATTTTCTCGTTCGGCACGACGAAGCGGTTGACATGCCACATGTATAGTGTCTGCTTGTCGTATACCATCAGACGGTAGTTTTCTGACAGGAATTTGCCGTGCGACGGAGAGTAGTACAGGTTCAGTACGGGCAGCACGCCTTTGTACTCTGTGCCGCAGAAGGGGCAGCGGGGCTTGGTGGTGTTGTCGAACACGAACCAGTGCTCGGAGCAGTTCGGGTTGCTGCACGGCTGCATCAGGTCTGTGGTCTTGACCAGAGCCTCTTCCCACTCGTTGGCCGAGGGGCGTCTGTCGGGATTATGCAGTCCTTCGATGAAAGCGCGGTCGAAGAGCGCTTTAAGATACGGTCCGCAGATGGTGTAGGGCCGTTTCGTCGGGTCGCCCTGAGGGAGCTCGGCCGGCGACAGCTGGTCGGGCTTGACGCGGTTGGTCCGGTCAGTGGGGTGCTCGATGAAGAGCGCTTTCTCGCCCATGGCGAGCATTTCGTCGCGCTGTTCGTCGTTCACGTCGTATACTTTGCTGCCGCGCAGCGGATGGCGGTAGAGCAGGTACATGTATATCATCACGGCCAGCGCGTGGCGGTCGGTGGCGCGGCACGGCAGTTTGCGGTCAGGGTCATCCACGGGAAGGTTGCGGGTCGAGAGCACCTCGGGGGCGATGAAGTCGGGCGTGCCCACCACATCCGGCGGATACTTGCCCGGCACGACCAGGCCGTCGCAGTCGATGACGCATGCGCTTCCCGTGGGAGGGTCGACGAGCACGTTGTTGTACGACAGGTCGGAGTGGGCAAGCCCGGCGGCGTGGAGCCTCTTGACGGCTCGCGCTATCTTGATGAGCATATGGAAGTGGTTGAGCCATGTTCCCTTGTCCTGCGGACGAAGGAATTTGTTGCGCAACTTGGGCGACGCGAACCACTTGCCGTTTTTCTCCTTACCCTTGAAGTTGCCGTCGGCGAAGAAGAAAGTCCCGTCGTAAGCCGGACATACTATTCCGATTTTGCCATTCCACTCCACCATCTTCGTCGGCCAGCAGAACAGTTTGCTCCAATACTGGCCTCCCGGCTGGTTGAATATTCGGTCGCGGTATAGTCCTACGATGTTGTTCAGACGGTCTTTGGTGCGTGCGTCCACTTTGTCGCGGAAGAACAGCACAACCTCTTTCTTGCCTGGGCACCAGTAGGCATCCTTCATGCCGCCTGACGAGAATACTTCGTTGATGAACTGCACCTCCGAGCCGTCAGTAGCCTTTACTTTTATTGTGTCTGCCATAGTCGTATAATCAGTAAAGTATGGCTATTGTGCGGTCGTCATGGTTGCCCGGGCTCCAGAAGTCGAGCCAACCGAGCAGCTGGTCGGCTGCTTCTTCGTTGTCATCGCTGAAGTCGACTGCATTGTTCAGGTCGGCCCACAGGGCATCCCATTTCTCCTTGCGCTCCAGATTGGCGTCAGTTTCGAAGAATGGATCGCTGATGCCGTCTGTCATGAGCATGAGCGCAGTGAAGTCAGGCACTATCGACATGCGTATGCGTGTGCGGTCTTTGAATATAGACTCCATGGTCAGGAAGCGTGTCTGTCCGGCGTACTCGCCCGAGTCAGGCTCGTTGAGGAGCTTGACTGCATCGCTGCCTTTGTCATAGATGGCTATGGCCCCGTCGCCTACTCCGAATGATGCTATGAACCATCCGAAACTGAAACGGCGGCAGATGGTGAGGAGCAGAGTGGTGGAGAAATCGCGCATGGCGGCTTTGCCTCCGCATTCGTCCACTTTGCTGCGGATGGCGTGGTAAGCCTGCACTGCGGCTTTGTAGAGTATATTGTGGATGTATTCGGTGACGGGACGTGCGTTATCTCGCGAATTGTCGGCGGCGAAAGCGGCAATGGCTTGCTCGAATCCTTCGCCGTCTTTGGAGAGCGCGTCGGCGCAGAAGCGCTCTGTCACGCGTGTGGCTATGGCCGAGCCCTCGCGAGAGTATTTGGCCGAACCGGCGCCGTCGGCCACGGTCATCACGTACCAGCCGTTGCAGGGATTGAAACTCACGCGGAAATCATCGTCGCGGGGAGTGCCTTCCTGTGCGTGGCTGCGGCCGCGCTTGCTGGCGGCTACGATATCTTTCTGCCTGCGGCCTTCGAACTCGGGGACGAGTACGTAGGCGCAGTCCGTGTCGTGCTTGGGAAACTCTATGTCGGCCGGTACGGGCTTGTTTTTCCACAGCGTGCGGGGGTCGGGATTGAAGGCTATGCGGAATCTGCGTGTCAGCATCGAGTCGATGCCGTCTATGCGGCAGCATAGCGTCAGCTCCACATCGCCGGCATTGGCCGGAGTGCCGTGAAGCGTCACGGTGCCGTCGGAGCTTACGGATGCCTCTAAGCCTGTGCCGTCGAGTCCCTTCACGCATATTCCGCGGAGACCTTTGACGGTCACGCGCGCCGACTGCATGTAAGGCTCGCCCTGACGGCCGTTGGCGAAGCGGATGTCCGCCGAGTTCAGTTCGTTCTGTGCTATGGTGAGTAGGTTCATTTTTTCTTCTTTGTATTGTTCCCAGAGCCTTCGGGTGCGCCACAGCTCGAAGTCGCGAATTTCCGCAGGTGTGGCATTCACGCCGAGCAGCCTCAGTATGGCTGCCGTACGCGATTCCCGGCTTGTTGTCTGGACGGATGTCCGCGTGATGCGTCGTGATTTCATAACAGTGTGCCTCAGCCTATGGTTCGAGATATGTCAAATCCGGCTTCCGCAATACCGAGCGTGCCTTCGAGTCCGCACCACGGACACTTGTTCACTTCGTTTTCGCCCACACAGAATACCTTGCCGCAGTTGCACTGTACCAGTCCGTACTGGTTGCCGCAGCATGGACACGCCGGAGCGCCGACGAGTTCCATCGAGTTGACGCTCGCCATGGATTTGCCCGGTTGTGAGAGGCGGTCGTACGCCTTGTCATCGATGGTGTAGGCTCCCGAGAGGCGGAATTCCGTGCCTTCGAAGTTGCTGAATTCGCGCATCTGGCTGCGGCGCCGTGTGTACTTGATGAGGTAGCGCTTGCCTGTGCTCTGACATTTGCCGAGGATGACGGCGAAGTTCTCGTCTACGATGCGCGACTGCGAGGTGCTCACCTTCTCGAGGTTGAAGCGCTCAGGGTCGGCCAGACAGGCGTCCTCTCCCGTATGGTCTGCCAGCGACTGTGACGAGCTTGATATGGATGCCGATATCCATTTGAAGAATGCTTTGAACGACCTGTCGTCCGTGTCATTGACGCGTATGATGTTTTCCGACAGTCGGTTGAACACTTTCGGGTCGATGTTGTCGCCTATTGATACGACGACCATGACGGAGTTTCGGCTGTACTTTGCTGCCCAGCGTTCTATCTGCGGAGTGGGGTTGTCGGTAGGAGTGCCGTCGGTGAAGAGGAATATCAGCGGCTTCCAGTCGCCTTTGCGCTCTATGGAGGAGCGCACCACGTTGCGGTCGATATCGGCCATCAGATAGTCAAGAGCTGCGCCCAGCGATGTTCCGGAACCGATGGGGAATGCCGGCGGATAGAAGGTGTACAGTTCGGAAAGAGGCACGAGAGTCTCGGCGCGTCCTGCATATGCTATCACCGACACCCACGCCGTTTCAAGGGCGTAAGGGTCGGAGCGGAGTTCCTGTATGATTTCGCGCATGCCTTTCTGCACTTGCTCGATAGGGGTGCCTACCATCGACTCGGATACGTCGATGAGGAAATAGATGGGTAGACGGCGCATGATAGTGTTTGCTGAGGGTTTAGGATGGATAGATTATTGGTTGGGTATGATATCAGGCTTGCCCGGCGAGAGATAGACCTTGCCGGGGCCTGTCACACGGAGCATGCTCAGGCCTTCGCCGCTGAGCATATTGCCCAGCGACCAGTTCGATTGCATGCGTCCTTCGGGGATGCCCTGCAGGGCTATGATGTGGTTCTCGTCGATTTCGATGGTCTGACCTGCTGATAGTTCGATGGTGATGGGCGTGCCTTTCGTGTCGAGGAACACCGTGCTGTTGCCGCGTATCTTTTGCAGCAGCAGTCCCATTCCGCCCGTCAGGCCCGCGATGGAGAGTTTGGTTGTGATGTCAACACGGTTGTTCGACGACGAGTAGGCACCTCGCCGGCATATCAGTTCTTCGTCCTGTATCTTGATGGGGACGAGTCCGTACCGGCTGCCGAGAGCAAGGCGCCGGGAGCAGTTCGAGCCGTTGTACAGGCGGATGATGAAGAGCGACTCTCCGGCCAGTTTGGCGCCGATAATACCTCCGAGGCCTCGGCCATTGAAGGTCGTTTCCTTGCTTATACCGTCCTCAAGATATATCACCGCGCCTTTTTCGGCGTAAAAGTCTTCGCCCGGGTTGAGGGTCACTTCTATGTGTTGTACGAAATTGCCTATGAGTTTGACATTCATCGTCGTGTGCTGTGTTGAGCTGTTTTTTTACACTATGACGTTCACTTCCGACGGGGGCGGCGGCAGCTCGAGGTCGTCGGTCGCTCCTACGCTCCGGTTTCCTTCTCCCACGACATTGCTCACCCAGGTGAAGAATTTCCGGAATGTGCTGCTGTCGAGAGAGTCAAGTTTGTATACTCGGTCGGTGAGCTGCTTGAGAGGTTCGGTGTCGGCCTTCATGCCGGCGGCGCAGGCTATGACGCCGGCGAAGCGGCGGCCGCGTACGTCTTGGCACATCTTGTTGTACAGCTGGATATCTGACGGTTTGCCGTCGGTGAGCACGAACAGCAGCGGCATCCAGTCACCCTTCTGCTCGGGAGTGGAGAGCTGTATCTCCTTGTCCATCTGTTCACAGAGCATCTGCAGTGCCTGTCCGGTGTGTGTCGGGCCCGAATCAGGAGTGGTGATGGCAGGGAGCTGCATCGAGTCGAGAGCCGTTAGCGGAAGAAGGCACTTCACTTCGCGGTCGAAGGTGATGATGCTTATCCATGCCGTCTCAAGGGCGAACGGGTCCTGCTTGAGACTCGACACCATGGCTTCGAGGCCTTCTCGCACCGATTCTATAGGCTCGCCTTTCATCGAGCCGGAGGTGTCGATAAGTATGTATACGGGGAGTCGTCGCATTGTGATGTTTTTTGACACGATGGGTCGTGGCGCGATGCCACGACCCTGTGTGATGGTAGTTTATTAGGTATTATACAACGATGTTGACCTCGTCGGGCGGAGGCGGAAGCTCGCCCAGGCCGGTCACTTCGCCGCTGCCGCAGTCCAGTTTCTCTGACGTACCGGCCACTGACGCCGAGAGCCATTTGAAGAATGCCTTGATGGTGGCTGAGTCGGCGGTGTCGAGCTGAAGCACGTTCTCGGTGATTTTCTTCAGAGTGTCGGTGTTGGCACCGTTGCCTGCGGCACAGGCAACGACCATGCCCCACTTGACCGACTTGAAGTCAGCGATGCCTTTGTCGAGGTCGTCGGTGGGTTCGCCGTCGGTGAGGATGAACACCAGCGGACGCCAGTCGCCTTTCTTCTCGCGAGTGGTCTTGGTCACTTCGCGTTCGGCGCAGTCCTTCACCAGAGAGAGGGCTTCGCCGAGGGCTGTGCAGCCGCCTGCTGCGAGCTTCGGTTCCTGAAATGAAGAAAGCTCTGTCAGGGGGATGTCCTGTCGGGCCGAGCTATTGAACGTAATCACGCTCAGATAGGCGGTCTCGAGTGCGTAGGGGTCGCTGCGCAGGGTCGATACAAGGATCTGGAGTCCATTGTTGACGGCTTCAATCGGTTCGCCGAACATCGAGCCCGACGTATCGAGTAGAATATATACCGGTAGTCGTCTCATATTCTTTTGTTAGTTGTTTAGGGTTATGCTTTTTTTGCGTAATTCGATGCTATGCGCTGTACTGTCAGGCCCACGAATGGATCGTCATAGGCATCGCCGATAGCAGCGAATTTCCACTCGCCGTTGCGGCGGTACAGTTTGCCCATGATGAGGGCTTTCATGCCGGCGAATTTCGGTTCGGCGGCCACGTTGTATGATGCGAATACTTCGTTGACCCGCTGCGGCGTTCCTTCGAACATGCGTATCGATGCGTAGGGAATCTGAGAGAAATCCTGCTGTCCGCACACGTTGAGGAAGAAGTATATTTCCTGTACGTTCGGGCTGACTCTGTTGAGGTCTACGGTGATGATTTCGTTGTCGAGGCCGTCATCGCCGCCAACGTCGCCTTTGAGGTCGTCACCGGTGTGGTGCAGCGCGCCGTCGCGGGTGTCGAGCTTGCCGGCCGGCAGGCCGCATTTCGCCAGGAGCTCAGGGCGGTAGAGCGGCGAGTAGATGTGGTCGCAGATGTTGCCGTTAGTGTCGAATATGGCGCAGCTCAGGTCGAGGTCGACATCCTCTGTCTTCTTCGACAGACCAAGGAAGCCTCGCTTCTCGATTGCGCCCCAGTTGCAACCTACGCAGAAGTGCACGAGTTTCGAACCATTGTTCTTTTCAAGGTTGATTCGCTGACCTTTTTCGAGATTTATTGCCATGATTGATTATGCATATTTGTTGACGAAATGCTGCAGGCCACCCTTGTAGCCGTTGCCTACTGCCTGGAATTTCCATTCGCCGTTCTTGCGGTACAGACGTCCGAATTCCACTGCGGTCTCTACGGAGAAATCCTCTTCGAGGTCGTAGCGTGCGATCTCTTCTTCGGTGTCGGTGTTGTATATGCGGATGAAGCTGTTGCGAACCTGGCCGAAGTTCTGACGGCGGCTCTCGGCGTCGTGTATGGTCACGGTGAAGAGTATCTCGCTGATGCGCGGGTCGAGCTTCGACAGGTCAACGCTGAGAGTCTCGTCATCGCCGTCGCTGTTGCCGCCGGTGAGGTCGTCGCCTGATGACTTCACGGCGCCGTCGGGCGATTCGGGATTGTTGTAGAATACAAAAAATTCGTCGGCAGGAATCTTGCCGTTCTCTCCGAGCATGAACGCCGAGGCGTCGAGGTCGAAGTCGAAGCCTGTGCTGTCATTGGGGTCCCATCCGAGGCCGACGCTGACACGCTGGAGGCCCAGATTGACGCGTCCGCCTTTTTGAAGATTTATTGCCATAATATCAGAGTTTGAGGTTGTGAGTCTTGTTTGTTGATTTTAGGTTGATTGTTGCAAAGTTAAACAAAAAAATCGGAAACGGAAGCAATATTTCAAAAAAATGAGCATCACTTTACATGTTGTGCAGACTGTCGCCGGAATGATTGAGGAATACAAAGGTCTTGAAACATCGAAAGAGATACTCTCAAAGGAAGTATCGGCTCTTGAAGCGTCTAAAATGTCAGTTGTTTATGACTCTGACTATGCCGAATATAAGGCTGACATTGAGAAATACTTTCCGGATGTATCCGACCCGCTTATTTGGGCAAGATACTGCAAGCATATCGGTTTCCCCGACAGTTTTACGCAAAGAATAATCGCTC
>CAMWZB010000015.1 GCA_947178655.1 uncultured Porphyromonadaceae bacterium | reverse complement strand
GTCAATATGATTGTACAGTTCGGAATATTACTGTCATTTCTTGCTGCCGGGGAGTTCATCGTCTGGCTCACAGGTGTGAACATCCCTTCGAGCATCATCGGTATGCTTCTGCTGACGGCATCGCTGAAAGCCGGAGTGGTGAAACCTCGTCAGGTGGAGCGTCTCTCCATGTTTCTTGTCCACAATCTCGGCTTTTTCTTCGTCCCGGCCGGAGTGGGGCTGATGAACTGCCTCGGTATCATTTCGGGGCAGCTTCTGCCGATTGTGGCGGCATCGGTCGGCAGCACCGTCATCATTATCGCAGTGAACGGTCAAGTGCACAGCTACGTCCGCAGGAGGCTGGCACGCCGTCAGCAATTACAGACACAGACAGAACTCTGACATTATGGAATTTCTTACAGACAAGTTTTTTCTCCTGGCCGTCACGTTTGTGTTCTATATCGGGGCGCAGCAGCTCCAGCGTCGAACCGGCGTCATGCTTATCAATCCTATTCTGGTATCGATAGCTGCCATCATCTGCTTCCTGATGCTGCTCGACATTGATTACGACACATATCAGGAAGGCGGCGCATATATCGACTTCTGGCTCAAGCCTGCCGTCGTGGCTCTCGGGCTTCCGCTGTACCGTCAGCTTCCGACGATACGCAAGCAGCTTCTGCCGCTTCTTGTGTCGGAACTGTGCGGATGTGTGGCCGGAATAGTGTCGGTAGTCGCTATCGCGAAATTGTTCGGTGCTTCGCATGAAGTGATTATGTCGCTGGCGCCCAAGGCTGTCACCACTCCTATTGCCATGGAGGTGTCGGCCGCTGTAGGCGGAATACCGTCGCTCACTGCGGCAGTGGTGGTCTGCACAGGTATATTCGGGGGTATCGCCGGATTCAGAATCATACGTCTGAGCCGCATCAAGAGTCCTATCGCACAGGGTCTTTCGATGGGAACGGCCGCGCATGCCGTGGGTACGGCGGCCGCTATGGAGCGCAGTGAGCGCTACGGAGCGTTCTCGTCTCTGGGCCTGACGCTCAACGGGCTTCTGACGGCTCTTCTTGCGCCTTTCGTTCTTCATCTTATCGGGGCATACTGAGAGCCGTGAAGGGAGCGGTGTCGGGTGCCTCAGATATATGCGTGATATTTACAGTGATATTTAGAGCTGATTCGGATTTTGTCATGTGATTATTATTGTGTAACTTTGCGGACTGAAAAACTCACATTAGTAATGGAAGTAATCCGTACAACAGAGCGTCTGCGCGAGGTGGTCGAAGCCGCCCGCAGCGCCGGACGTACCATAGGGCTTGTGCCTACTATGGGGGCGCCTCATGCCGGCCACCGTTCGCTGGTGGAACGCGCCCGCCGCGACAACGACGTTGTCGTGGTCAGTGTTTTTGTCAATCCCACACAATTCAATAATCCCGATGACCTGCGCACTTATCCGCGGACGGAGGAGGCTGACTGCGCCATGCTCACGGAGTGCGGCACGGACTACGCTTTCGTTCCGTCGGTCGACGAGATTTATCCCGAGCCGGATACGCGTGTATTCGATCTCGGTCCTGTCGCCGAAGTCATGGAAGGCGCCATGCGGCCGGGCCACTTCAATGGCGTTGCCCAAATAGTCAGCAAGCTATTCGCTCTTGTGCGCCCTCATCGCGCATACTTCGGCGAGAAGGATTTTCAGCAGATAGCTGTCATCCGCCGTATGGTGGAGCTTGAGGGCTTCGACCTTGAGATAGTGCCTTGTCCTATCGTCAGAGAGGCTGACGGGCTTGCTCTTTCTTCGCGCAATGTCCGTCTTTCGGCCGAGGCACGTGCGGAGGCTCCGAAAATCCGGGAGATTCTCCTGGCCTCGCGCGACCTCAAGGCACAGGGATATTCGCCTGTAGAGGTGGCCGGGATGACCGAGGACGCCATCAATGGCACCGGAACCCTGGAAGCAGAGTATTTCCAGATAGTCGATGCCGTGACCATGCAGCCCGTCGCACGCTGGGAGGACGCGGGCGTCTGCGGCGCAGTCGGCTGTGCGACAGTCTACTGCGGCGGTGTGCGTCTCATTGATAATATCACATATTGAACAAACCGATGTTTATTCAGGTACTCAAATCGAAAATCCACCGCGTGACTGTCACAGAGGCGCGTCTTGACTATATCGGAAGCATCACGATTGACGAAGACCTCCTTGACGCAGCCGGAATCCTTCCCGGCGAGCGCGTGTACATAGTGAACAACAATAACGGAGCCCGTCTGGACACCTATACAATACCCGGCGAACGCGGCAAGGGCACAGTGTGCCTCAACGGTGCCGCAGCCCGTCTGGTTCAGCCCGGCGATATCGTCATCATCATGAGCTACGCCACCATGACACCAGAAGAGGCCCGGAGCTTCAAGCCTACGGTCATCTTCCCGGATACCGCCACCAATCGTCTCCTTTCCTAATTATCCGATTTTTAAGAATTTATGTTTGAAAACCTTAGCGACCGCCTTGAACGGAGTTTCAAGCTACTCAAGGGTCAGGGCCGTATCTCCGAAATCAACGTCGCCGAGACTCTCAAGGAAGTGCGCCGCGCACTCATCGACGCCGACGTAAACTATAAAGTGGCAAAGACGTTCACCGATCAGGTGAAGCAGAAGGCCCTGGGCCGTAATGTCATCAATGCCGTCAAGCCCGGCGAACTCATGGTGAAAATCGTCCATGACGAGCTGGCCGAACTCATGGGCGGCGATGCCGTGCCTCTGACTCTTACAGGCAAGCCTGCCATCATCCTCATGTCGGGACTTCAGGGTTCAGGCAAGACCACCTTCACCGGCAAGCTCGCCAAGAAGCTCAAGGCAGAGAAGTCGATGCGTCCGCTCCTTGTGGCGTGCGACGTCTATCGTCCGGCAGCCATCGACCAGCTGAAAGTACTGGCAGAGTCAATCGGTGTCGATGTCTACACCGAGGACGGCGTCAAGGACCCTGTCGGCATCGCACGCCGCGCAGTGGAGTACGCTAAGAACAACCGTTATGACCTGGTGATAGTGGATACGGCCGGCCGTCTTGCCGTAGACGAGCAGATGATGGATGAAATCGAGTCCATCAAGAATGCCATCAATCCCGGCGAAATCCTTTTTGTGGTTGACGCGATGACAGGTCAGGATGCAGTGAACACGGCCCGCACCTTCAATGAGCGTCTTGATTTCGGCGGAGTGGTTCTGACCAAACTTGACGGCGATACTCGAGGCGGTGCCGCACTGTCGATCCGCAGTGTTGTGGACAAGCCTATCAAGTTCGTCGGCACAGGGGAGACCCTCGACGGCATCGACGTATTCTATCCTGTCCGCATGGCCGACCGTATCCTCGGTATGGGTGATATTGTGTCGCTTGTCGAACGCGCCCAGGCTCAGTACGATGCCAAGGAGGCTGAGGAGCTCGCCAAGAAACTGCGCCGCAACCAGTTCACTTTCGACGACTTCCTCAAGCAGATCAATCAGATCAAGAAGATGGGCAACATCAAGGACCTGGCATCGATGATTCCCGGTGTGGGCAAGGCTATCCGTGATGTCGACATAGACAACAATGCATTCAACAGTATCGAGGCCATCATCTTCTCGATGACTCCCTACGAGCGCGCCAATCCTGAAGTCATCAAGGGCTCGCGCGTGCAGCGCATAGCTCGAGGCTCAGGCCGGAAGGTCGAGGAAGTGCACCGCCTTCTGAAGCAGTTCGACCAGATCCGCAAGATGATGCATCAGGTGAGCAACATGGGTTCCAATCCTGCCGCCATGATGCGTAAGCTCAAGCAGGCCCGTCAGCAGCAGCGTCGCCGCTGACAAGACCTTAATATAATTACAAGAAGTTCCATAAACCATACATTATGACAGCGATTATCGACGGAAAAGCTACGGCGACTGCCATCAAGGCAGAAATTGCCGAAAAAGTTGCGGCCCGCAAAGCGGCCGGTCTCAAGATTCCTCACCTCGCCGCCATTCTTGTCGGACATGACGGGGGCAGTGAGACTTATGTTGCCTCAAAAGTGAAGGCTTGTGAGGAGTGCGGATTCAAATCGACGCTCATCCGATTCGAGAGTACCGACGAGGCACCTCTGGATCCTGCCGTACTGATGGCTGAAATATCTCGTCTTAACGCCGACGATGATGTGGACGGATTCATAGTGCAGCTTCCGCTGCCTCGTCATATCGACGAACAGGCCGTCATCGAGGCTATTGATCCGGCCAAGGATGTCGACGGATTCCATCCGGTCAACGTCGGACGTCAGTCAGTGGGACTTCCATGCTTTCACAGCGCAACACCGGCAGGTATAGTAGAGCTTCTCAAGCGCTACGGTATCAGTCCGGCCGGTCGACGGGTGGTCATCGTAGGCCGCAGCAATATTGTGGGCAAACCTCTGGCCGCCATGCTGATGCAGAAAGGCGAAGGTGCCGATGCGACGGTCACGGTATGTCACAGCCACACCCACGAGCTTGCATCGGTGACGCGTCAGGCCGATATCCTTGTGGCCGCGATGGGTCGTCCCGGCTTCATTACGGCCGATATGGTCTCGGAAGGGGCTGTAGTCATCGATGTCGGTACAACCCGAGTTCCTGACGCGACCCGCAAGTCGGGATTCCGTCTTCGTGGCGATGTCGACTATGAGAATGTTGCTCCCAAGTGTGCCGCCATCACGCCTGTTCCGGGCGGAGTCGGTCCGATGACTATTGTATCGCTTATGCTCAATACGCTTCAGGCCGCGCAGAACCGCGACTGAACGCCGCAGAAGTGACATCCGCTTATGCTGGCCTGGCTCCTACCGCTGTTCGTATCCATCACGTCGCTCGTATTCGGGTACGACGAGGCCGATCTCGTATTTGTCGGCGATGCCATGCAGCATCAGGGACAGCTCGACGCTGCATCGTCAGGCCGGGGGCAGTATGATTATTCGCAGTGTTTCACGGCCATCGAACCTTTGGTTTCGGTGGCCGATTATGCTGTGGTGAATCTTGAGACTCCCGTAGGACAGGGACCGCATTCAGGCTATCCGTGCTTCAATGCTCCCACGGCCTATGTCGATGCTCTGGCCGATGCGGGGTTCGATATGTTTCTTACGGCCAACAACCATACTCTTGACCGGGGAGCCGGAGGCCTTCGCTCGACTGTAGCTTCGCTCGACAGCTGCGGGCTGGATCACATCGGGACGTATCCTGACGGGCAATCGCGGTCGTCGGCACTGCCCAAGGTGGTGGACGTCAACGGATTCAGGATAGGTTTTCTTAACTATACGTACGGGACCAACGGTATAGAGCCGCGCGACGGCGTGGTGGTGGACTACATCAACCGCGCACAAATCAAGGCAGATGTCGATTCTGCGCGCCGCGCAGGCGCCGAGCTTTTGTGCGTCTGCATGCACTGGGGCGACGAATACCGTCTGTTGCCAAACACGACTCAGCGACATTTAGCTGACTTTCTCGAAGCTCTTGGCGTGGACCTTATCATCGGTGCCCATCCTCACGTGATTCAGCCGATGGAGTTTCGCCCTAACCGTTACTATCCGGAGAAGAATGTGTTCCTTGTCTATTCTTTGGGCAACTTCATATCGAATATGAAAACTCCCGACACCCGAGGTGGCGCTATGGCTCATGTCAAACTCTTTCGCGGAGCCGATGGCAGGGCTGTGCTGCAGGGCGCGTCGTACCGTCTGCTGTTCACAGTCCCCGGCAGTTCGCCGTCATCCAATTACCGCCTGCTTGAGGCGGACAGTGTGCGAGGTCAGTGGCAGAGCCATGCCCGTGAGTTCGGTCGGCGGGCCCGTGCTATCTTCGACAAGCATAATGTCGGCGTCTCTGAAGTCAGGCGCGGCGACACATACTGACATTTTCGATAAGTTCTATGGGGGTATTCTCGTTCAGACAGTTTGATGTAGACGACAGTGGCTGCGGTATGAAGGTGTGCTCTGACAGTGTGCTGCTGGCTGCGTGGTTCGCCGCTGCATATCCCACTGCCGGAAGCATAGCCGACATCGGCACGGGGTCGGGTGTGCTTGCGCTGATATCGGCGCAGGTGTGTGCCGATGCGATAGTGACAGGAGTCGAGCTTGATGCCGCCGCTGCGTCGGCGGCCCGATACAATTTCGCTAATTCGCCGTTCGGTGCGCGACTTGGAGTAGAGGAGTGCGACTTCGCGCAGTGGCGTCCGGAAGGAGGCAGTTTCGACCTTATCATCAGCAATCCTCCTTATTTCGCGACCGGCGAGCGTTCGTCAGACACGGCTCGAGCGGCAGCCCGTCATCAGTCGGCGTTAGGGTATGCGTCGCTTGTGCGCCGCGCTCCGTCCCTGCTTGCTCCTGACGGGCATCTCGGTATGGTGAGTCCGGCCGAATCGGAGCGCGAGATAATCTTCGAGGCTGAGCTCTCGGGCCTCAAGCTGCGCCGCATCCTGCGTGTGCACACGTCGCCGCGCAAGCCGTGCACCCGTCTGCTGTGGGACTTCGCCCTTTCTGACGGTCCTGTCGACGACCGTCGGCTCAACCTGCGCGATGGCTCGGGCGCTCTTGACAGGGATTATGTGGCTGTCGTTGATCCTTTTTACCTGAAAATATAATATGAAAAAATCCGATTTTGTGCTCTCTCTGCCGCAGCGGCTTCTTCTTCTTGGCTGCGTGTTCGTCATATGTTATCTCATCACGATGGGGCTCCTTTATGTGCTGATGCGCCTTCTGCCGGGCAATGCCCTCGGTGTCGTCCGCATAGCCGCCGTGCTTCAGGATGTGCTCATGTTCATCATGCCAGCGATAGTCACAGCAGTGCTTGTGACGCGTCGTCCGGCGCAATTGCTGTGTCTGCTCCGCACGCCTGCGTTTTCGGCTATTGCCGGGGTCGGAGCTGTGCTGCTTGTGTCGATTCCGGCGCAGGAGGCAGTCATCTTCTGGAACGCGAACATTTCGCTTCCTGAATCGCTGCATGGCCTTGAGGAACTTGCCCGACACTACGAGGATGCTGCCGCAGAATCCATGCGGCTGATGATGCAAGGGACGTCGGTGGGCAACCTTGTGGTCAATATACTTGTAGTGGGCATTTTCGCCGGCTTCTCTGAGGAGCTCCTTTTCCGAGGCTGCTTCCAGCGCCTCCTTACGACGGCTGGCGTTAACTCGCACGTAGCCGTATGGACGGCGGCGTTTTTCTTTTCGGCGATGCACTTCCAGCTCTTCGGTTTCGTGCCCCGTCTGCTGCTTGGAGCGTATTTCGGTTATCTGCTCTTGTGGACGCGCTCCCTTTGGGTGCCTGTGGCGGCTCACGTTCTCAACAATGTTCTCTATGCTGTCACCGCATGGTACGGTGTGCGCCGTCATGGTGTCGAAGCCCTTGATGCGTCGCCTGAACTGTGGTCGCCTTTGCTGACAATAGGCAGCGCGGTGCTGACCGTCGGAATTCTCTATCTGCTGTGGCGCAACCGCACCGAGGTGCACGAAACGCGTTAGGCCCCGGCAGGAAATCTATGCAAGACCCGGATTCGTCCCCGGCATCACTCTTCAGCGGTGGTGTCGGGGTCGATGCGTGATACGCGGATGAGTTCGAGGCGGCTTGCTGATTTTGTGAGGATGTACAGCCGGAATGGGCCTATAATTACTTCGTCATCCTGCGCGGGAATGGTCCCGGTGTTGTGTAGGATGAATCCGGCGATTGTCTGGTAGCTGTCGTCCTCGGGTATCTCGAGGTCGAAGCGCTCGTTTATTTCAGCAATTTCGCACCGACCGGAGAACTCGTATATGCCCGGCTCGACTTCGCGTGCGGTGAGCTGAGATTTGTCGTGCTCGTCCTCGATGTTGCCGCAGATTTCTTCCATGAGGTCCTCGAGAGTGAGCATGCCGGCAGTGCCGCCGAATTCGTCGATGACGATCGCTATCGAGCGTTTCTGCGAAAGAAGCCGGTGCATCATGATGTTTGCCATGAGGTTTTCAGGAGTGTAGAGGACGGGTTTGATTCGCTCTTTCCAGTCGACAGAGGGGTCGAACAGTTCGCTCACGTGGATGTACCCGAGGATTGTGTCGATATCGTCGCGATATACTATGACTTTAGAGCGACCGGTGCCGGTGAATATGTCGGCGAGTTCGTCGCGAGACGTCGTGTCGATGTTGACTGCGACGATTTCGTTACGCGGTATCATGCAGTCGCGGACGTGAGTCGACGAGAAGTCGATGGCGTTGCGGAATATCTTTACTTCGTTGTCTACTTCCTGCTTGTTCTCTTCCATGTCGTCGATGGTCTCTTCGATGTAGTCGTTGAGCTCGCCGAGCGACAGGAGGTGGATTTTTTTGTTGTCGCCGCGAATGCCGACGAGTCTCATCAACATGCGCGAGAGCCATGACGTGAACACTGATATGGGGTAGAGGACTATGTAGAACAGGTATACCGGCAGCGCTACTATTCTGAAGGAAGAGTTGGGGTTGATTCCGAATACTGTCTTTGGCAGGAACTCTCCCATGAGCAGGATTACGAGAGTGGAGATGATGGTCTGACCTACGAGGATGAAGAATTCGTTGGTCGATATATTCGCGAGCTGAGGCTCAATCAGGGCAGCGGCGCCCATGCCGTATATTACGAGCATGACGTTGTTGCCGACGAGGATTGTGGATATGAACAGTTCGGAGTTGGCGTAGTATCGCTTGATAATCCGGGCGATAAATCCGCCGCTGTTGACGTCAAGCTCCATGCGGACGCGGTCGGATGTGACGAATGCCATCTCGACTCCCGAGAATAGTGCGGAGAATATGAGTGATACTATTGTGATGATAATCCAGACTTCCATGTGTTCTGTATGTGAGGGTGTAAGAGGTGTTCGGCGGGTGAGTCAGACGTCGCGTCGGCGTATGCGCTGCGGTGCCGGTGCGGCGGGTTTTGCAGCGGTGTCGGCCGATTCGGAGCGTGTTATGAACCGAGCCGGTTCGACTTGCCTGCCGCGTTTCTTCTGTGCAGACGGCGCGGCGGGCGCGTTCGGTTCTGCCGGTTTGACGGTGTCGCGTGCTGGTGCGGCTGAGCGAGAGCTGTCGGAGCGCTGCCGGTTGCCGGGCATTCGTTCGGCCGGGAGTATGGCAGTGGGTTTGCGCACGGTGTACGACTCCATGTTCTGGTCCGACTCGAAGCCGTATCCTTCGATGATGCGGTCGCTGCGGACTATGTGGATGAAGGAGTCAGAGTATATTTTACGGGTGTTCTGGTCCCAGAATAGCTGCTGTGTGAGGAAACTGTCGGCCGATGTGCTGACCATGACCACGTTCCCGTCGAGCTGCCAGAGACGAGAGCGTGAGAAGTATATGGCCGAGTCGCATATGACAGACGACTTCGGGTTGAGTTGTTCGTCGTATTGCTCGAGTTCGAGACCGTCAGGGAACTTCCAGAACGGGTTCTCGGCGTCCTCGAACATCTGCCAGAGCGGAGACGTGACGTGATACTTCGTGTATCCGGAGTCGCTGATCAGAGTGGAAACGTCGGCGGTTGACATTGTCGGTGTCAATTCGCCCGAAACGGCGTTCGGAACGTATCTGACCGGCTCTTCCTTTTCGGGAATGACTATCCACA
The DNA here is from genome assembly GCA_947178655.1 of uncultured Porphyromonadaceae bacterium. The sequence goes on along the minus strand of CAMWZB010000015.1, from coordinate 1,667 downwards.
GGACAATTCCGGCTGCGATAATCACAGCCGGAATCAGGCGCATCAGCAGTCGTGTGCGATTCTTGTCGTCAGCCACCGGCGATCAATAGATTTTGCTCTGGCGGAACCACATCTCGTTGAAGTTGATGCCGAGAGTGATGTTGAGATAGTTCTCTTTTACAAGTGGATTCGGGTTGGCCTTGCGGCACATCCACTCTAATCCGAGGTTGACGGTGGTCTTGAATGTCGGCACGGGGAATCCGAAGCCGGCAGTCACGCCGTACTGGCGGAGCTGGTTGCAGGCTATGCGGAGATAGTCGTCGCTCCAGTATGCGCCGATACGGTAGCTGATACGCTTGAAGTAGTTTCCGCGGAAGTTGGGCACGAACTGAGCGCCGAATGCGTACTTCGTACGGTCGGCGTAGTCGAAGTTGTTGAATTCGCGGAACTTGGCATCTTTCCACGGCTGGTAAGTGTAGTCGAATTCAAGCATGACCTTGCGACCGAACTGGTAGTTGATGCCGGCGCCCCATGTCGAGGGTAGCGAGTATTCGTGGCGGAGCTTGTGCTCGTCGGAGAATTCGGGAGTGGAGCCTTCCTGAGAGTCGTAGTTGACGGACCGCCCTGTTCCGAGCAGGCTTTTGGCGGGGCTGAATGTGACGCCAAGGGTGAGGCGGTCGCCTTTGGCCAGGGGGAGCGAGTACTGCAGGCCGAAGTTGAGGCGGTAGTCGCGAACTATCATCTGACGCTGGAAAACAGCGCTCGATCCGGAGTTGAGCTGTGCATATGTCTCGTTGAGTATGGTGCCGAAGAGATACGAAATGTTGGCTCCGAGGGTGAATCCTTTGAAGGGACGTCCGGCGACGCCTACGTAGAGTTCGTTCAGGCTTCCCGATCCCTGACGGGCGTCGATGCCGTTCTCAATCTCTCCACCGAACGAGTATCCGACGCTGGAAAATGGTATGAGTCCGACAGAACCGCCCATGTATTTGCCCAGAGGGAACTGCATGGTGGCGTAGTCGAGTCCGCCGCCGAAAGTAGACTGTCTGACGTTCGAGTCGTCGATGCGCTCTTTCTGCCACAGTTGTGTGGCGGATATGCCCATGTCGAAGAGGAATGTCAGGGTGTCTATCGCGGCATATGACGCGGGGTTCATAGAGTTGATCTGTCGGCCGGAGTTCATGGCGTATCCTACTCCGCCCATTGAGCGCTGCGTGGATGTGGCGCCGTCGCGGAGCACACCAAGGCCGTACGATGAATATGGGGTCATGGTGCCGTTCTGTGCGCTGAGGCAGAGTACTGAGGCGATGAATGTGAGGATGGCTGTAAACCTTCGTAGTTTCATTGTTCTTTTATGATGCTGTAAAGTCCCTTGTGTACTAAGCACGGGTCGTGTATGTAGTCGAATGTGAGAATGTCTTTTTTGATAAGTAATGCAGCGGAACCTCCGGTAAGTACGGCGAGTGTGTCCGGCCCGGCGGCATGGTGGTAGTACTGCAGTTCGGCCGCCACTCCTCTGACAGCTCCCGAGCGCATGGCTTCGGATGTGGTGCCTCCCCAGACAGGCGTGTCGCCCTTGTCAGGGTCTACGGCAGGAAGAGTATCGGTGAAAGCGGCCAGGGCGCGCAGACGCAGGTGCACGCCCGGCGCGATGTTGCCTCCGAGATATACACGGCCCGGTGCCACGA
>CAMWZB010000014.1 GCA_947178655.1 uncultured Porphyromonadaceae bacterium | reverse complement strand
GACGGATGGTTCATCGCCAACGTAACCAATGGATCTTCGCAGATTCCTATGGTCGATGAGGAGTCGCCCGTGTTCTACGTCAAAGCCGCCAAACTTGAGAACACCGCGCATATGGTCGTAAACATCGACAGCGACAAAACTACGTATCTTACTTCCACGTCTGTGGCTGAGTCCAACTGGGATAACCCCGGCTCACGTTTCCAGGTGAGCAATGGTGAGAATAAAATCCAGTTCAATCCTGAGTTACACTCTCCTTTCCAGCTTCGCGTTATCGGAGCTGCTGAAAAGGCCGTGTCTGTATTTGTTGACGGCGTGGCTGTCGAAGCTGATGACAATGGTCTCTTCCGCTTCACTCCCTATCCCTCGGCATCACTTACCGATCCTGTATTCAGTACTGTCCACCTCTACGACGGCACTTCGCCCCGTACGTCTAACGTAGCTGTCACCTTTGGCGAGGGCATCAGCGCGGAGATATTATGCGGCACAGGCCACACGCCCGGCTCAAAGGAGCAGAAAGTGCTCCGTGGCACTCTCATCACCATCGTTCCCTCTGCTGATGCCACTGTCACCCTTGACGGTGCGCCTCTTGAGGCTGATGCCGAAGGTCACTTTGTGTTCACTACTTCGGGCACTCGTCACGATGTGACTGTCGAAGCCAAGGTAGCCGAAAAGATTCTTGTCGAGGCTACTCTCGATCCCGCTCCCGGTGCAGTGCGCTCGCTGTCGTCCATCGGTGTGATCCTGCCCGTGGAAGATGAAGAGAAGATGTTCGAAATTGATCAGGAGAAACTCCTGACTGCTGCTATCGTGGCTGCCGACGGCACTCGCCACTCAATCCAGAGCCTCGGTGAGACAGCACCCGTATATGGCCCCATGTGGTCAGTCACCGCCTATAAGTTCGAACTTATCTTTGGTGATATCACAGAGGCCGGTGAATATACCCTTGAGATTCCTGAAGGCGCATTCTATGAAGCTGCATGGAACGAAGCAGCCGGCGCCATGGCTCCTGTCGCAGGTGGCGCAGTCTCGGCTGCCATCAATGCTGCCTATACAGTCGATCCCAGCATCAAGACACCCGTTGACAACGTCATCCTGACTCCTGCCGAAGGTGCTATCCGCTCGCTGAAGTATATCTACATCGGCTTCCCCGAAATCTCGCTGATGCAGTCTTACACCATGAACGTTCAGGAGGAGGGCATCACCCTTTCTGACGGTACGACCACTTACGGTGCCATGATCATGCGCGATGACGAGTTCGCAGACTATGCCCGCTTTGTAATCATACCTTGCGACGCCGATTATGCGGAAGTCGAAATCCCCGAAGGTGACTGGACTCTCCGGATTCCGGAAGGTTTCTTCTCATGGCAGGGCTTCGCTTCGTCGGCCGTCGAGGCTTCGTGGAATGTGAACGCAGACAACCCCGTCTATCCCATCTCTCCCGTCCCGGGTTCGGTGACAGGCAATCTCACACGATTCACAATCACTTTCCCCGGCGCAAGCTCGGTTGACTACAACGACTTGGCCATCTCCCTGACCGGTGCGGACTTCTCCGCCCAGACCACATACGTGTCGCGCGACAATGGCGTGAACGTATACGACATCATGTTCTCATCGCAGCCTTCTGCTGACGGTGAATATACTCTTGAGATTCCCGCCGGTGCGTTCACCATCGATGGCGAAACTCCCAGTGAAGCCGTTACAGCCAAGTACACTTACCGTTGTTCCTGGACGCTTGATCCCGCTCCCGGCACCACCCACGAGCAGATCAATGAAGTGACAATCTCGTTCCCCTTCGCTGAAAAAGTAGAGTTCACAGGTGATGAATACTCCTTCCTCTTCAGTGTAGGCATGAGCTATGGCGTGATGAATACGACATGTGTCGAAGTTACTGACGCCGAGTGCCCGACATTCCGCATATCGCTCCCCGAATCGGCTCCCACACAGCCTCTGGGCACACTGACATTCCGTGCATATCCCGGAGCATTCTCTATCGACGGAGTCGAGTCTTCCGACATCGTGGCCAACTACACCATCGCGCGTGAAGTATCTCTTGACTACGAAGTTTCGCCGTCAGGATCGGTAGTGTATTCAGAAAGCGGAATCTACCTCGCATTCATCTTTGACGAGTCAGCCCGCGTCATGAACAATGGTCCTATCCCCTCGCAGGTTAAGCTCACTATAGGCGACACTGCGCTTGAATATGGCCGTGACAAAGACTTCGAAGTCGTTTGTGAGAACAACTTCCTGATGGTCAACATCTACAATACCAAAGGCATCACTGAAGGCAAGCTCACTTTCGCTGCCGACGACGCCGCGTTCCTCCTCAACCGCGTCGAGATTCCCGCATTCCAGCACACATGGGATCTCCTGCCGGCCCGTGAGTTCACGGCAGTCGTTTCGCCCTCTGCCGAAGGTGTTGTATCCGACCTGTCGGTTATCACCATCACTTTCCCGGATGCCACATCCGCAGTCATCGAACAGGCCAACCAGGCTTCGCTTGTCGGTGCCGGATACATGTACTACCAGACTGCCAGAATTGAAGCAGTCGAAGGTTCCGAGCATCCTGCATTCAACCTCATCTTCGATCCCGCTCCTGTTGAAGCCGGAAAGTACACACTCCGCATTCATAACGGTGCATTCGTATTCGACGGCGCTTACGAATCTGCCGCTATCGAGTATGTATTCGAATTCGACAAGAACTCGGCAATCACACTGCCCGGTGTCGATACGACCGACGGCATCACGGTTGTCACCCTCGACGGCCGCGTGATCATGCGCAACGCTCCTGCTGCCGAAGCTGCCACACTCGCTCCCGGCCTCTACATCATCAATGGTGTGAAAGTCCTCATCAAGAAGTGATTGGCAATTTAGCAATCCTTTAATCCGATAGTCCCGGACACCGCTCACTGCGGATGTCCGGGCTTTCGGGTTCTTTTACTTTTTTGGGTTTTTATATATAATCAATGGAAATGAGAAAAAACATCCTCTCTGCTCTTTGCCTATTCGGCATCGCCGCTGTGGCTGTGGCAGCTCCCATCACTCCTGAACAGGCTCTTGGTCGTCTCGGCTCCACACGTCATAAAGTGGCCGGGCAGTCTCAGTCACGACTGGTGCACACGGCATACACCTCGTCAGGCAATCCGTCGGTGTACGTGTTTAACTTTGACACCCGCGACGGCGGCTTCATGGTGCTTAGTGCCGACGACAGCGCTTATCCGCTTCTTGGCTATACGGACTCCGGTGCGTTCGACTCTTCGGATATGGCTCCGGGACTTCGTTACTGGCTTGAAGAGTATGGCCGACAGATAGAGTATGCTTCTGCCAATGCCTCCAAACCTGTCAGCTCCGAGTCACTCCGTCTTGCCGCTTCGCGCGAAGGCCGACAGGCTATCGAACCTATGATCAAGACATCCTGGGATCAGATATCGCCCTTCAATGACCAGTGCCCGCTTCACGGTGCCGCTCCGACTTATACCGGCTGTGTCGCCACTTCGATGGCTCAGGTCATGAACTACTGGCAGTATCCCGAGGTTGGCGAGGGTTCTGTCACCTACACTGCATCGACACTTCAGAAGCGCCTCAGCATGGACTTCTCCAAGCAGGCGTTCGACTGGGACAACATGGCAGATGTGTATATCCCCGGCCGCTATACCGAGGCTCAGGCCTCCGCAGTGGCCTATCTCATGAAGGCCTGCGGATATGCCGTACGTATGGACTACAGCTCTTCGTCATCCGGTGCCCTGGCGATGAACATACGCCGCGCCATGGTGAACAACTTCAAGTACGATGCTTCGTGCTTCTATACACTCCGCTGGTATCACTCGGCCACGGAATGGGAGCAGCTCATGTATAACAGTCTTGCTGCCGGATGCCCCGTTATGGTCGGCGGCAGCTCTTCCACCGGCGGCGGCCACTCCTTTATATGCGACGGCTATGATGACAACGGCTACTTCCACTTCAACTGGGGTTGGACCGGAATGTCGAACGGCTACTTCCTGCTGGACGCTCTGACTCCCGACGCACTCGGTTCGGGTGGCGGCACAGGCGGCGGCTTCACCTTTACACAGGACGCCTTGTTCAATCTGCGCCCCTATACCGGCGAGCCGGTGGAGGAGCAGCCTCTCGCTCTCACTCAGCTCGGAGCGCTCAAGGGTGAGGTTACGGCTTCGGGCCTCAAGCTCACACTCGAGGACATGGCGCCGTCAATGTGTATGTGGGTCAACTACAACCCATCGACCATCACATGTACCCTCGGAGCCGAGGTGCTTGCTTCAGGAGCAGACATCTCCACGGCCAAGTACAGCTCGGTGTACTCCACCGCTCTTCGCTTCCAAGGTGGAGAAGGCTACTATTCGTCACGTATCAACACTGTTCTTGATCTTGATGCACTCAACCTTGCTGACGGCACTTACGAGGTACGTATTGTCACCCACAGCAATGGTGCACCCGAAGGTGAATGGGTTCGCACGCTTTGTCGCTATGGTTTCTCCGACTGTGTCACAATCACCAAGAGCGGCAGCACTTATTCGGTGAAAAATATTGAGACGCCGCGCCTGTATATAAGTGATGCCAAGGTCATCGGCGGATTCTATTACAACTGTCCCGCCGAAATCGAGGTTGTCGTGGAGAATCCTTCCGATATGGAACTTTCGGGCGGCGTCGCACCTGTGCTGTACAACAACAATTCACTCCGTTACATGGGCGAGAGCATTATGGTCACAGTCCCCGCCAAAGGTTCTGTTACACGTCGGTGGACTACCTCAATGTACGACATGAATGCCATTTCAACTCCTTCCACGCCCCAGATGTGCACCCTGTCGTTCTATAACGAGGACATCAACTATGTATATAGTGAGGATATCTGGAATACCGTTTACATGAATCCTACCCCGGCCAGACCCACAGTCACTGCCGCCGCTCTTCCGAAAGTGCTTGATGCCACTCTCGAGACAGTACGTGTCGGTATGTACATGACTGACATTTACACCATCACCAATCCGCTTGAAATAAAGATTGTCGGAAACTTCAAACTCACTTCCGGATGGTACAGATATAACTCATGGGCCGGTCTCGGTGTTGTCGAGGGACAGCAGGTGGCCATCATGTCGCAGGGCGAAGGTAAACTCAGCCTGCCTGAAGAGGGTGCACAGTCCGAGTTTACGGTCACTCTTCAGTATGCCGACATGCAGCCGGATACCGACTATGAGGTCATTGTCGGATATATCTACAATAACGCCATCGAGCCCATCTATGGTGCGCGTCCTGTCAAGCTCCGTCTGTCGCTTTCGGGCGTGGAGGATGTTGCTGTCTCTTCAGACGCACTCCGCATAAGCTGGGACAAGACCTCCGGCACCGCTACTGCCGTATCACCGGCCGGAGTGGTATCGCTTGAGGCCTACGATATCGCCGGCAGCATCATCGGCGCCTCCGCTTCTGATACTCTCGTTCTTGGCGAAGGCTCGGGTATGACTGTCATCACCGCACGCGACGCCGACGGCCGCACGGCCACAGTCAAGGTGCTGCGTTAACGCACTCACACACTCTTCTCTTACATTCATCACATTTTTCGTTACATCGACGGGACGGCATAAGTCGCCCCGTCGTTTTTTTGCAAGGCCTGAATGACTTGTCAGGCAATCCTAAACTGCAAGGAAATGTTCGGTTGTCACAAAAAAGATTAAAATAGCTGTTTTATGCTTCAAAATTAGTACATTTGCAAGCCAAAAAGATACTATATGCCCGGGCCTGCGGCGACGCAGACGTATAATTGCTGACATAATACACAGTCGATGAGCACATTAGGGCATTCGAACTATTATATCCATAACTAATGATGCCAGTCAAGAATATATTCCGAACAGCTGCTGCCGTGGCCTGCACCATGGCGTTTGTTTCCGCCGGACCTATCGTGGCGGCGACTCCATCCGTTGATTCACAAGCAGAGCGTTCATTCCTTTTCTTCGGAAGTAAGAAAAAGAAAAGCGCTCAGGCCGACACCACTTCGACCCGCTCGGAGTACGAGAAATTCACTGATGCAGCCAATGTGTCGGAGGGTATGTTCAATGTGCTCCGCAAGGATAAGGACTATTATCTGGAAATACCCTTGTCGATGCTTTCCCGCGACTACCTCGTGGTCAACAAACTTGTGCGTGTGCCTCTCGAACTTAATGAGGCCGGAGTCAACACCGGCATAAACAGTTCCAACAAGGCCGTGCGCTTCGAACTTGACAAGGAGCGCAAGAAACTTTTCGCGCGCGAGTTCCGTGTTCAGCCCGATGTGCCTGAGAACGATGCGATAGCGCGTTCGGTGGAGCAGAACTACATCATGCCTGTCATCGCGTCATTCGATATTGAGACCTACAACAACGATTCGACAGCTGTAGTGGTGAAGGTCACAGACCTTTTCAATGGCAACAATGGCGTGTTCGGCGACATCTTCAACGATATCAATCTCGGTACTCCGGCCAAGGGTGATCTTTCGCGCATAAAGTCGGTGAAGGCATTCAAGGACAACGTCTACGCCGTGTCCGAACTCACTACGCGTGTGGTCGAGGGCAACGCTTCGGTATACGTCACCGTAGAGGTCGGGACCAGCATCGTGGCACTGCCGGAGCATCCTATGTCGCGCCGCTATGTGTCGCCTCGTGTGGGCTACTTCCATGAGGGTACGATAAGCTATTCTGATGACCAACAGAGGGTCGACTCCCGCAACTACATCACCCGCTGGCGTCTGGAGCCCAAGCCCGAGGACGTGCAGGCATATCTGTCGGGAGAGCTCGTAGAGCCGGCCAAGCCCATTGTATTTCACATAGACAACAGCACTCCGCGCAAGTGGCGTCCCTATATCCGTAAAGGCATCGAGGACTGGAACTCCGCTTTCGAGGGCGCCGGATTCCGCAATGCTGTTCAGGTGGTACAGCTTCCTGACACCATTGCCGTGGATACCGATGACATCAGCTACTCGACACTTACATACGCCGCATCCACCAAGTCCAACGCCATGGGCCCGTCAATCTGCGACCCGCGTTCGGGCGAAATCATCGAAGCCGACATCATTTGGTGGCATAATGTGCTCGATATCCTCCACGACTGGATTGTCGTGCAGACAGGAGCCGTCGACCCTGATGCCCGCACACTTCATCTTCCCGACCGTCTCATCGGCGACGCCATGCGGTTCGTGGCATGTCATGAGGTAGGGCACTCGCTCGGCCTGCGTCACAACATGATGGCTTCTGCAGCAGTTCCTACCGACTCGCTCCGCGACCGCGACTTCATGAACCGCTTCGGCGCCACATCATCGTCAATCATGGACTATGCGCGCTTCAACTACGTGGCACAGCCCGGCGACGGCGTCGAGGTCCTCTCGCCTCATATCGGCCCTTACGACCGCATGGCCATCGAGTACGGCTACCGCTGGTTCGGCCTTGGCGATGCCCGTCAGGATTATGCAATGATTTCCGACCACATCGACCGCCACTATCAGGGCGACCTCTACCGCTACAGTGAGGCCCAGGACTCGCGCGACCCCATCGATCCGCGCGCGCTCTCCGAAGACCTCGGCGACGACGCGGTCAAGTCGGCAACTTACGGCATAGCCAATCTCAAGCGTATCGTGCCCAATATTATAGAGTGGACCGCCGATTCGACCGAACGCCGTCAGGACTACGATGACGCTTCGAATCTTCTCTACTCGGCCATCTCGCAGTGGCAGCGCTATATCAATCATGTCATGGCCAATATCGGCGGCATATACGTCGACAACAACGACCGCGCACGCGGAGGCGCCGACACCTACACCCACGTGCCCCGGAAGGTGCAGAAAGAGGCGCTGCAGTTTGTGCTGGACAATGCGTTCACTCATCCTGCATGGCTCTTCGATTCTGATGCGACCCGATATACCTATCTTGTCCAGAACACTCCTGTCGGACGCATGGAGCACTCTCCGGCCTACATCCTCAAGAACACGCAGAGCTACTTCATGTGGGACCTCCTCTCCGATCACCGTCTCATACGCATGTACGAGAACGAGGCCGTCAATGGCAGCGAAGCCTTCACTCCCTCAGAGATGATGGACATGCTGCACCGCCACATCTTCGCGTCGACCATCGCCGGCCGCAATCCTGATCTCCGTGAGCGTACGGTACAGAAGAACTTCGTGGATGCTCTGATGATTGCAGCCAATGAGAACGAGGGTCTCAAGGGCGGAAAGAAGTCGCTCGCGCACGAGTGCGTGGATGACGAAGTGCTCTCGGTCATCAACTTCCTTGGCGAGCGCAATCTCGACTGTCCCTCATGCCGTCATGCCGCCGGCTCCCGCACTGCCGGACGCCGCAATGTGAATTTCTACAGTCCCTACGCCTCGCGCATATCCGATGCCATCTCGGTGAAGCGCGGCGAACTCCTCGACATACGCACGCTTCTGCGCCGCCGCATCCCCTCGTCCACCGGTGAGACCCGTGCCCACTACATCGATGTGCTCATGCGCATCAATTCGGCTCTCGGTCTTCCACAGAGCGACCGTTAATGATCAATCACTTTCGTACACCCATTTTTAGCAATGAAGAATATACTCACAAGACTCTCCGCTGTGATACTCCTTATGCTGGCCGTACCGGTCAGCGTTCTTGCGCAGCGCACCATCACCGGCGTCATCCTGTCGTCGGAAGATCATGAGCCGCTCATCGGTGCTTCGGTGTCTGTCTCCCAGACACAGCTTAAGAAAGCCGGTGTGAAGGCCAAAACGTGGGGAGCCGTTACGGATATCGACGGAAAGTTCTCCCTCGCTCTCCCTGCCGGTGTCTCCGAGATTGAGTGCCGAAGCGTCGGATTCAATCCCCGTACGATTTTTCTGGTCGACGGTGTCGACAGCTATGACCTTGTCCTCGACCCTGCCTCAGAACTTCTGAATGATGTGGTCGTCACAGGTTATCAGACCATCGAGAAGCGTAAGCTCACCGCCTCGATTACCAAAATAGATATCGACGAGAATACCATAGGCTCGGTCATGAGCATCGACCAGGCTCTCGCCGGTCAGGTGGCCGGTCTGGCATCGGTGCAGAGCAGCGGCTCGCCCGGTGCTCCGCTGAAAATCCGTATCCGAGGCACTTCGTCGCTTCAGGGCACGCAGGACCCTCTGTGGGTCATCGATGGTGTGCCTATGAACGGTACTGAGGTCCCTTCGACCGATGAACTCAAGGACATCGACAATCTCTACCAGTCGTCTATCGCCGGTCTCAATCCTGCCGACATCGAGAGTATCACTGTCCTCAAGGACGCTGCTGCGACTGCCATCTACGGTACGCGTGCGGCCAACGGTGTCATCGTCATCACCACCAAGAACGGTCGTCAGGGCAAGCCCGAAATCAGTTTCTCAACCCGACTGACCTATTCGCCCAAGCCTGACATCAAGCGTCTCAATCTCCTCAATGCCGACGAGAAGGTGAATCTCGAACTTGAACTCCTGTCATCCGACTTTACCTATCGCGACAATAAGGGTGAGGTGGCCCGCATCCTCAGCGCCGCAGGTCTCACCGACGCCTATCGTACCGGCGGATGGGACGCGCTGCCCGAGCACGTCCGCTCGCAGATCAATGCGCTCCGTGCCGTCAATACCGACTGGAATGACATTCTCTTCCGCGACACTTTTTCGCAGGAGTATAATCTCAGTATATCCGGAGGCGGCGACAGGGCCACCTACTACACCTCGTTCGGCTATCAGGACGAGAGCGGCAATGTTCCCGGCGTGGACATGAACCGCTTCAATCTCGTCCTGAAGACACGCTACCGTCTCAGCGAGAAGTTCAAGGTGGGCGCGTCGGTGTTTGTGAACCGCCGCATGAACAAAAGCTACCTTACGGACAACGACGGTTTCTCCAACCCCGTGTACTATTCGCGTCGCGCCAACCCCTATCAGCTTCCCTACGACGAGTATGGCCGCTATATATATGACACCGATATTCAGGGACGTGCCGACAGCGACCTCAAGTTCAACGTATTCGAAGAGCGCGACAACACCGAGCGCACCCAGGAAACCATCGGCGTGACAGCTCTCTTCGATGCTGACCTTCGCTTCACCGACTGGCTCAAGGCCACCACGCAGCTCGGTTTCCAGTACGACAAGGTCGACTCCAAGTCCTTCGCCTCAGGCGAGACCTACGCCATGCGCAAGGAATTCTACCGCACAGAAGTCATAGGAAGCGACGGCATCCGCAAGTCCTTCCTTCCTGACGGGGGCCGCTCCGTGCAGAATACCTCCACTAACAAGCAGATCAACTGGAAGGCCCAGCTTGAGTTCAGCAAGCGTCTCGCCGTAGGCCATGAACTCGAGGTGATGGGAGGTACGGAAATCCGCAAGACATGGTACGACGCCGTCGGCTCGACAGCCTATGGCTACGATAGGAAGACTCTTACTTCCAAACCTGTCATATTCCCCAACGAGTCATGGGCCCGTACATTCCCGCTGCACTCCGAGTCGGTAAGCGAGAACGCCTATGCTTCGTTCTATGCCACTGCATCGTACTCGCTTCTGCAGCGCTACACTCTCGGCGCGAGTGTCCGATTCGACGGCTCCGACCTCTTCGGCGTCGACAAGAAGTACCGCTTCCTGCCGCTCTATTCGTTCAGCGGCTTGTGGCGCATCTCCGACGAGCCATGGCTGCGGGAGAGCACTTTCGTCAATAATCTGGCCCTGCGTCTGAGCTACGGTATTCAGGGCAATATCGACAAGTCGACATCCTCCTATGTCATGGGTGACTACAACAACGCCTCCATTCTTCCGGGAGTGTCGGAGGACGTCATCGTGCTCGGAACGCCGCCTAACCGCCGTCTGCGCTGGGAAAAGACCCATACGGCCAATGCCGGTCTTGACTTCGGCTTCGCCAATAACATCGTCAACCTTTCGGTCGACGCATACTACCGCAAGGGCAACGACCTTATCTCGCTCAAGATGCTGCCGCTTGAGACCGGATTCATGTCCACCATGGTCAACTGGGCTTCGATGCGCAACCAGGGTATAGAGATAGCGCTTGCCACACGCAATATCTCCACTCGCGACTTCCGCTGGACGACCAACTTCAACCTGGCTTACAACGAGAACACCGTCCTCAACGAGACTGTGCCGTACAACCAGACCACGCCATCGCGCGAGGGCTATCCGGTCAATGCCATTTTCGCTTACAAGACGGCCGGACTTGACGCCGACGGCTATCCGCTCTTTGTCAACAAGCAGGGCGAGAAGGTGACTGCCCAGGAGTTCTTCAAGCTCAACGGCGCCGGCGCATCGACGCTTTCGGCCGCCGAGCAGCGCGAGCTCTACACC
>CAMWZB010000013.1 GCA_947178655.1 uncultured Porphyromonadaceae bacterium | reverse complement strand
GAGGGGACAGGTGGAGCGGTCCTTGTAGTTAACCATCGATGACATCTTCTCGGTGCAGACGATGAGCACTTTCTTGTAAATGCCTGAGCAGATGTATGCCCTTGCTTCCTGAAGTGCGATTATGAAGCCTGCGCAAGCGGCTTCCATGTCGTAAGAGTATGCGTTCTTGAGACCGGCGCCTTCGACGATGATCGAGCCGGTGGATGGGAACCGGTAGTCGGGATTCGATGTGGCGCAGATTAGTACGTCTATTTCGTCGGGATTTACCTTGTATTCGTCCAGGAGCTTCTCGACGGCCTTGATGCCGAGATAGGACGAGCCTTTTCCGGGCATGTTGAGGATGTGTCGCTCCTTGATGCCCACTCGGGTGGTAATCCACTCGTCGTTGGTGTCAACCATCTTCGAGAGCATCTCGTTGTCGAGGATGTCGTCGGGGAGGTATGCGGCTATGCCGGAAATACGGGCGTTGAGCATATATGTAGTGGAATGAGTATTAAACAGGGGAAAAAGAGAGAGAGGTAGATGCGGCTTATAATTGGCGTATAGATACAGAATTAGTCCTTATGCCGCCGTATTCTCTGAATAGTCAAAGATTACGGACGGCGCAAGGAATTCTGTGCCTGACACCGGATTGCGTCTGAGACGAATCGAATCAGATAGCTTCGTCTTTGACGATAGCCTGCTTTCCGCGGTAGTAACCACATTCGCCGCATACGGTGTGATAGATGTGCCATGCACCGCAGTTGGGGCAAAGTGCCAGCGTGGGGGCTACAGCCTTGTCATGGGTACGACGCTTGGCGGTACGGGTCTTTGATTGTTTGCGTTTAGGATGTGCCATTGTTCTTTATTCTATGGTTTTTTATTCTGTAAAGTTGTCGTCGGAAGAGAGTTTTCTCAATGCGTTCCATCTGGGGTCGGTAGCTTCGGTCCCGTCAGAAAGTCCGGCGTCGATATTGTCGATTTCGTCGATGAGTTCGTTCTCGAGGTCGGCGTCTTCGCCTTCGGCCCGCGAACGGTGTTTCTTCAGCATTGCGCTCATCTGCCGGTTACACTTGCCGAGAGGGTGAACGTGCTTCATCGGTATCGCCAGCACGACGGTGTCGTATATCATGTATGCGACGTTGAGAGTAGCGTCGGACTCGGGAATCTCGAGGACTTCGTCGCTGTCGTCGTTGTAGTCGTCGCCATACTTGACGGTGATGTGGTATGAAGCGTCGATGGGGAAGTGCAGGTCATCGAGGCATCGGTCGCAAATGAGCGTGACGTCGCCCGTGATGGCGAACGTGAGGTCGTAGAAGTCGCCCTTGTAGACCACGGTGAGGTGGACGTCAAGGTCGGCGTCGTGGACATCGGCGCTCTCCATGTTGGTGAAGAACTGCTTGTCGAGCTTGTAGTCGAACTGATGCGTTCCGACGCCAAGGCTCTTGAGCGGTAATTTGAATGCAGTGAACTTTCCCATTTAGGTGTGGTGTGAAAAAACTCTGCAAAGTTACCCCTTTTTCGGCAATCTGCAAAGAATTAACGATTTTTTTTGATGTTGAAGCCTATTTCGGGCTTCTTTTGCGCCTCTTTCGAGAGAGTCTCGGGGTGGTGAACTTGGTGGGACGGCGGAAAATGAGTAATTTTGTGCCATAAAAAATGATAGAATTCAAAATGTCCCGACATTTCATCACTGCGATATTACTGAGTGCCTGTCCGGCGCTGTCACTTTCGGCGCTTGATGTGGCGTGTCGAGCCGGTGAGCTTTCGGCTCTGCTGACGGATCCGTCGGCGGTGACCGACTTACGGCTGACCGGCACTGCTGATGCTTCAGATTTTTTCTTTATGGGGTCTTCGATGCCGTCGCTGCGTGCGGTCGACCTCGCGGGTGTCACCATAACTGCTTATGACGGCTGTGCCGTCGGAGGCCGCACGTCGTGGCCCGGCGCCACCATCCCTGACGGCTCTTTCGCCGGTTCGCCGGTGAGGACGGTAGTGTTTCCGTCCGGTCGTTTCGCGATAGGCGAATACGCTTTCGCCGGCTCCGGCATCACGGAGCTTGCGCTTCCGTCAGAGACCGTGTCGGTCGGGATGGCTGCATTCGCGGCATGTCCGGGTCTCACTAAAGTCAGTCTGGCTCCGTCGGCGGTCTATGGCGGGTATGTGTTCCACAATTGCCCGTCGCTGGCTGCGGCAGACCTTGCCGGAGTGGCTGATGTGACTGAGATGATGTTCGCCGACTGTCCGTCGCTGGCTGTAGTGTCAGGGTCGGAAGATGTGGCCGTCATCGGCAAAGGAGCGTTCGAGTCGTGCGGATCGCTGACGGCTTTCGGCTTCGGCAAGAAGCTCGGCAGTATCGGCTCTGAGGCCTTCGACAATTCGGGCCTCAGGACAGTCGACATGAGTGCCTCGACAGCGCTCAGAACGGTCGGCAGCTGGGCGTTCGCACACTGCGGCAAGCTGTCGGAGGCTGTGCTTCCGGTGTCGGTGTCGTCGGTAGGGGAGGGCCTCTTCTTCGACTGTCCGTCGCTGTCGGTGCTCACGATGCCTGACAGGCTTGAGGAGTACTCTGATTATATGCTTGCCGGGGCTGCGTCGCTCAGTGCCGTGAATCTCGGCACCGGACTTGAGACGGTCGGACGCTACGCACTGAAGGACTCCGGGGCAAGCGGTCTGAAACTTCCGGGTTCGCTTTCCGTCATCGGCGACGGAGCGATGGAGGGCATGACAGCACTGTCGCACATAGACGCTACGGCCCTTGATGCGGTGCCTGAGCTTGGCACTGATGTGTTCAAGGGCATAGAGCGTCCGAAGGTGGTGCTTATAGCATCGGCCTCGGCCATCGACGCGTTCCGGTCGGCACCTCAGTGGCAGGACTTCGACATACAGGGCACTACGACCGACGAGCATCTTGCCATCGTGTCGTCGGGTCTCCGCGGCCGCTTCGAGGGTGCGCTTCTGATTGTAGAGGCGTCAGGCGCAACAATCGCCGGCCTTCGGCTGTTCACTGTTTCGGGAAGCCTGCTGGAGGACATCGTAGTGAGGTCAGAGCGAGTGTCGGTGGACACATCCGCTCACGCCGATGCCGTCTATCTGGTGGCCTGCACGCTCACCGACGGCCGGACTGCGACACTCAAGATAGCAAGATAAGAAAATATACACACTCTACATACTCTCATCGTGGGAAAGAACAAACTGCGTAAATTCAAAGAACTCGAAGGCAATCCGCTTGTACTGCAATATCCTTTCGGGGTTGTCCGTGAGAGCGGCTTCCCGCTCAAAGGACGGTGGCATGAGGATTTCTTCCATAACAGCAACCCCATAGTGCTTGAGCTCGGCTGCGGCAAGGGCGAGTACACCGTAGGGCTGGGCCGCCGGTTCGCCGGGAAGAATTTCATCGGCATAGACATCAAGGGTGCGCGCATCTGGGCCGGAGCCACTGCGGCCATGCGTCAGGAGATGACCAATGTGGCCTTCCTGCGCACGTCCATAGAGCTGCTGGAGTACTTCTTCGCTCCCGGAGAAGTGGCCGAAATATGGATCACGTTCCCCGACCCTCAAATGAAGAAGGTGAACAAGCGCCTGACGGGTACGCGCTTCATGGAGATGTACCGCCGCATCCTCGCTCCGGGAGGAGTGGTCCATCTTAAGACGGACAGTCCGTTCCTATACGCATACACGGGCATGATGGCGCGTCACAACGGGCTGGAGATACTCACGGATACTCCCGACCTCTATGCCGTACTGCCTGAGGATGACCCCATCCTGAACATCCGCACCCACTACGAGCAGCAGTGGCTCGACCGCGGACTCACCATAAAGTACTTTGCCTTCCGTCCGGGGACTGAGCCTTCGCTGCAGGAGCCTCCTGAAGCCGCGGATATCGCCTTCGACACTTATCGCAGCTATTCCCGCGGCTACATCGAGTGTCCGCAGATGCTCGACGACAGCGACGCTGAGGCCGATGACTGACCGGCGCAAGATTGTAATAAAGATTAAAAGCACAGCATATGAGCACTACACTATATCCTTCTCTCATCACCGATGCTCTCGCCACGGTCCGCTATCCCGGGACGGGCAAGAATCTCATCGAAATGAACATGGTCGAGGATGATATCCGCATCAGCGGAAATCATGTGTCCTTCAGTATAATCTTCGAGAAGGCCACCGATCCATTCAAGGCTTCGCTACTCAAGACAGCCGAATCGGCCATACATATGGCCGCCCCCGATGCAGAGGTCGAAATCAACACAATCGTCCGCAATCCTGTGGCAGCTCCCGCCAAGGCGCCCGTGCTGCCGGGAGTGAAGAACATCGTGGCCGTGTCGTCAGGCAAGGGCGGTGTGGGCAAGTCCACCGTAGCTGCGAATCTCGCTGTGGCGCTTGCCGCCGAGGGCTATAAAGTGGGCCTGCTTGATGCCGATATCTTCGGTCCGTCCATCCCCAAGATGTTCGGGGTGGAGGATGCAGAGCTGTTCATGCACGAAGTCGACGGTCGAGCCCTCATCATTCCGGCCGAGGCTTACGGCGTGAAGGTTCTGTCCATCGGTTTGCTGATTGACCGTGACAGTGCCGCCGTGTGGCGTGGCGCCATGGCATCGAATGCGTTAAAGCAACTTATAGAGCAGGCCGACTGGGGCGAACTCGACTACTTCCTCATCGACATGCCTCCTGGCACCAGCGCCATCCACCTCACTCTGGTGCAGACGCTCGGCCTGACGGGTGCCGTAGTGGTCACTACGCCGCAGCTCGTGGCGCTTGCCGATGCACGGAAGGGTATCGCCATGTTCCGCGATTCGAAAATAAACGTGCCTGTCCTCGGCATCGTCGACAATATGGCATGGTTCACGCCCGAGAAGCATCCCGACGAGCGTTACTACCTCTTCGGACAGGAGAAAGATGTCGATGCCCTTGCCTCGGACTTCGAGGTGCCTGTGCTGGCGCGGATTCCTCTCGTGGCCGGTATCGGCGAGCACTCCGACGCCGGACGCCCGATAGTTCTTGAGCCGACGGCTTCCGCCCAGGCTTTCATGCATCTGGCGCATGAGGTCATCGAGGCCGTTGACCGCCGCAATTCAGAGCTTCCTCCCACCGAACGGGTACATGTCAAGTGATATGAAGTACATCCTCATTCTCAACGGTCCGAATCTGAATCTGCTCGGACGGCGCGAGCCTGACATCTACGGCACGGCCACCCTGAGCGACATCATCTCGTCGCTCGAGGATGCTTTTCCGCAGACAGCCCTCAGGCATATTCAGAGCAATCATGAAGGGGCCCTGATCGACGCCATACATCAGCACGGCTTCGAACCCGACTGTCTCGGTATCGTGCTTAACGCCGGCGCCTTCACCCACTATTCGTATGCCATCGCCGATGCCATCGCCGCTGTCAGCACTCCGGTGGTCGAGGTGCATATGAGCAATGTGCATGCCCGCGAGGAGTTCAGGCGCCGGTCGGTCATCGCTCCTGTATGCCGTGGCTCGATATCGGGCTTCGGCGCTGACTCATACCGTCTTGCCGTTGAGGCTTTACTTCGATTCTGATATTACTATGGCTGAAAACAACAAACTCCGTCTGCTGGTGGTCGGGGCCGGAGGATTCATCGGCGGACATATCGCCGCCGAGAGTCTGAACCGTGGATTCGACACATGGGTTGCCGTGCGCGAGAGCACTTCGCGACGATATCTCACCGATCCGCGACTGCACTTCGTCGTGCTTGACTATGATGATGCGGCTTCGATGTCCGGCACCTTGGCCGAGGCTGCCGGCGGCCGCCCGTGGGACTATGTCATCTACAACCTCGGCGCCACCAAAGCCGCAAACTTCGGAGACTTCAACCGCATCAATTACGACTATCTCCGCAACTTCACCTCAGCGCTCTCAGAGGCCGGCCTGATGCCGGAGAAGTTCCTGTACATGAGTTCGCTCAGCGCACTCGGCCCGGGCGACGAGAAAGGCTATACTCCTTACACCTCCTCATCGCGCCCCAATCCGAACACGCGTTACGGCCTCTCCAAAATCAAGGCCGAAGTATATCTGGAGACGCATCCTGACATCCCCTGGATCATATTCCGTCCCACGGGAGTGTACGGACCTCACGAGCAGGACTATCTCATGATGGTCAAGTGCATCGACAATCACTTCGATTTCGGCGTAGGCTACCGACGTCAGATGCTGACATTCATCTACGTCACTGACCTCGTCTCGGCCATGTTCGACGCCCTCGCTTCGGATGCAACCATGCACCGCAAGTACATCATCAGCGAACCTCGGGCCTATACACAGAAGGAGTTCCGCACCATGGTGGCGCGGGCGCTCGGCACGAAGGCCGTCATCCCTGTCAAGCTGCCGCTGTGGGCCGCATACGTGGCCTCGGTAGTGGCCGAAAAAATAGGAGCTGTCACCCTGAACCCGTCGACGCTCAACCGCGACAAGTACAAAATCATGAAGCAGCGCAACTGGACGTGCCGCGTGGACGACGCTGTCCGTGACTTCGGATTCCATGCCGACTATCCGCTCGAGCGCGGTATCGCCGAAACCGTGGCAGCCTACCTGCGCGAGAAGGAAGAAGCCAAAAAGAAGAATAACTGATGGATACCGACCGCATGCTCAAAATACTTATCATCGTGTGCTGCCTGCCGCTGCTGGCTTTCCCGTGGATGCTCGGACAGGCTCCCGAGGATGGTTCTGTCGAGCTGTTCCTGTGGTTTTATCCCGTCTATGTGGTGCTTTCCGCCTACTGTGAATGGCTCTGCGTAGGGACGCGGAACACCCTTGTGTGGATACTGATGATATTAATGCTCCTCACCCACGGAGCCATGTGGATGCTCATACTGCAATGATGACTCAGGACGATTATATAGAAGCCCATATTGACGCCGAGCCTCCGGTGCTACACCGGCTCTACAGGCACACCCATCTCCATCGGCTCTATCCGCGGATGTGCACCGACCATGCGCAGGGGCGGCTCATAGCCATGCTGACGGGCATGATACAGCCCCGTCATGTGCTCGAACTCGGCACCTTCAGCGGATATTCGACCCTTTGCTTCGCGGAGGGACTCGCCGAGGGCGGACGGATAGACACCGTTGAGCTTGATACCGAGCACACCGAAGACCTGCTCGACCTCTTCCGCGGACTTCCGGTGACGCTGCATACCGGCGATGCCGAGGCGCTGATGCCGGGCTTGCTTGCTGCCACAGACTACGACCTTGTCTTTATCGACGCCAACAAGCGACGGTATCCCGAGTACTATGCCATCCTCCGCCGCTACCTGAGGTCGGGTGCTTACATCATGGCTGACAATACGTTATGGACCGATAAGGTGCTTGATGCCTCGGCTTCAGACCCTCAGACCGATGGTATCCGGCGCTTCAACGATACCGTGGCCGCAGACAGTGGGGAGAGCAAAGTGATGATTCCGGTGCGTGATGGCCTGACGCTCATAAAAATACTTGAGAGAGTCTAAAATTAGAGTGTAAATACTAAAATTTCTAAATATCGCTCAATTATTTTTGCTATTCTATAAAAATATTCATAACTTTGCATCGCAAACATAGGAAGATTTTTAACAAATTTACTCAAAAGTTAGAAGCAAGACAACCAAACAAATAAGTGAATCATAGGTTAGGATGCAATGGCCCGCGACGGGTAGTTGCATTTTTTTCTTTTATAATGCTTGCTTTTTTCTATTGTCGAGGGGGCTGATTTGTTATAATTATTTGTAAGTTTGCACTCTCAAACGGATTAGCGACATGTACTTTTCGTCACATATACCACATATTGCCCTTTGGGCCCTCTGTCTTTGCGCCGCCTGTGTGCTGGCGCTCACTGTTATATATATGCTCAAGGTCCAGACAGTCACGGCTTTTCGCCGTCGTTCACTGCGACAGCGTGTCGACAAAGACGACGCCGGTTTCGAGCCGGCTTCGGTCATAGTCTACTCTCAGGGTGACAATGAGCATCTGGAGCGACAGCTGCGCACGATACTGGGTCAGGACTATCCTGCGGCGTTCGAGGTCATCGTGGTCAATGACGGAGAGTCCACCGATGTCCGCGACACTGTCTCGATGCTGCGTGCGACTCACAACAATATCTACCTCACATTCTCTCCCGAAGGTGTGGTCAATCTCAGCCGCAAGAAACTCGCTCTCACGCTCGGCATCAAGGCCGCGCGCTACGGCACGGTGGTGCTCACCACTGCCGCCGCCGAGATTGAGTCCGGTCTGTGGCTTCGGAGAATGATGGAGCCTTTCAGCCCGGGAGGGAAGACCGAAGTGGCCCTCGGCTACGCATATGTCGACCCTGAAGAGGACACCGCTTTCGGGCATCGGCGCCGCGCCTTCGACCATACTGTCGACAGTGTCCGCTGGATCGGGGCGGCTGTTTCAGGGCGTCCGTTCCGCGGCACAGAGTACAATATCGCCTACCGCAAGGACGCGTTCATGCGCAACAAGGGCTTCGCCAGACGTCTCAATCTGTGCAATGGCGACGATGATATCTTCATCAGCGAGATAGCCCGCGGCGACAACACCGCCGTGGTTCTTACCGAGGATTCGCCTGTGCGCATGCGTCAGGGCAATCATCCGCGCATCTTCCGCGAGCGTATGACACGCCGCTTCTTCACCGAGCGTTTCATCCGCCGCCGTCCCCGGATTCTTTTCGCGCTGACGGGCTGGCTTCAGATTATAGCCCTGGCATCGGCTGTCACGGCGTCGGTTATGGCCTATCCTAATCTCTCGGGCATCGCCGGAGGCGCTGTCCTGATTCTGCTCATGTGTGCCCTCGACATCATCATATGGCGCCAGGCCATGACTGCCATGATGTCGCGCCGGCTACTGCTCACCTTACCGTGGCTCTCGGCCACATATCCGCTGCGCCGCGTGGCAGGCCGCATCCGCTCGCGATTCGGCAAGCAGAAGAAGTACACCTGGGATTGAATCATCATATATCATATAATGTACGAGGGTTCCGACTTGTCGGAACCCTCGCTGTGTTGGTACGGGCTGTCATATCTGCCTAAAGCTCCAAATAATATCTGTCGCATGCCACGCCCGTGGCTCCGTAGGAGAATTTCTGCCGGATGAGTCCGGCGTTCAGCACGGCGCCACCTTCTTCATTCGATGTGCCGAAGTCGAAGTATCGGTGCGTGCGGCTGAACTGTCGGATGAGTTCGTCCATCAGCGGTGTGAGCAGATTGGTCCGGCGTCCGTAGGGAGTGGTGGCTATGTACTGGCAGTGTGCCGTGGTGGCGGATATGTACAGGCACACTCCGGCGTGCGCCACACCGTCGGCCGATGCGGTGAATATGCGTATGTTTTCGGGGAAACGCCCGGCAAGCATCCGCAGTTCGGCACCGGAGTGGACAGGCGCGGCCTGATGACGCTCGCTCAGACAGTCCGACAGCATCCGGTGGAACTCAAGCACGTCACCGCACTCTCCGATGACCGGATTCAGAGCCGACGCCTTGCGAAGATGACGTCGCTGAAGCGTGTTCATGCAGCCGGGATCGGCATAGTCTATGGCCGACGACAGCAGAGAGCCCGTCCATGCGAATCCGAGACGTCGCAGCGCATAGATGTCCTCCTGTGACGGGCGGCGGTGGTAGATGTATGGTGCAGGACGGTAGTCGATGGCTCTGTAGCCTTTGGCCCTGCAGAGGTCAGTCCATGCCGTCATCATGTCGAGGATGTCAGAGCCGTCGGTGTGAGCCTGCGGCAGAATCCAGCCTCCGTATGTCAGTCCTCCGTGGCTCCGCAGCACGCCGTCGCAGGTGATGTCGGCCGGCAGAAGCGCCGTCACTTTGCCCTTGTGGAGCGCTATGAGCGACGCGTCGGCGAAGCGGTCGGAGTGGTAGTCCATGTAGTTGCGGTCGAAGAGGAAACTCCCGTTGCGCGAGCAGAGGTTGAAGTCGTCCCACTGTGCTCGGTGCTCCTGCGGGTCATATGGTCTGAATTCCCAGTCCATGTCTGCTATTGTTTCTCTTCAGCCTTGTCTTGGTCCTTGAAGAGCTTGTCCTCTTCATCGAGCGCGAAGTCATGCGACAGCAGCGCCATGAACTTCGTTATCTGGTCCATGGCCTTCTGAGTGTCCGGTGTGATTTCCTTGCCGCCGAGACGCAGCAGGAGCATGCCGTAGAGGGCGTTGAAGCATGTTTCAATTTCTCCGGCTTTTTCGGCTCCGGCCTTTGAGCGGAGCTCGACGATGAAGGGCAGAGTATTGTAGAATTCTTTACGATACCGGTCGAATTCGGGCCTCGGGTCCTCGAGAATACGACGGTTGAGGTCGGCGAGAGCACCGATGATATTGCGGTTCATCTGCAAGTGCCCGTGCTGCACCACTTCCTCGCGCCGCATCATGTCGATCAGCGACTCGTACCACTCTGATATCTCCTTGCGCCGCTCTTCGGGGAAGCGGTTTACAATATCGGTATTGATACGGTCGATATCGAGCCCGTATGCGCGTATGATGTCTTCGATCTGCCACATGTAGAGCAGATACTGAGCTATGTTCTCTTTGCGGAGTTGTGAGGCTATCAGCATATTGTCGCGATGTTTTATGTCTTTGTTTATACTGAATAACAAATAAGACCGGCGGTTCAGAACTTCACAGTCGCGCCGCCGGTCGTTATATCAATCAATTCTCAGGAAAAAAGTAGTTAATTTTTGCTGTTGTCTATATATTAGACGCGATGAGGCGTTAAAAGTTACATCGCACATGGAAAATTTAACTATTCTTTACCAAAGATCGAGTCGTGGCGGTGCAGCATGTTGAGGAACCGGAGGTCATCCCGGAGTGTGCCCACGTTGACTATCCCGTCGTGAGCTTCGGTCCAGTCGTGGTAGTTGGCGAATCCGAGATCCAGCGATTTCTCGGCGCACTTCATGGCGCGGGTGGTGTCGCCGGCCTGCGAGTAGAAGCATGCTCCGTAGTAGTTGATCAGGCCGTCGTAGTCTGTCACGGTGTTGAGTATCACTTCCATCCATCGGGTGGCCTCTTCGGTGCGGCCGAGTTTGAGCAGTGCGAATCCTTTGAGCGAACGCGGATTGTCGATGAAGTAGTTGTCCATCTCGGCCACTTTCTCATATAGCAGGGCGGCAGCGCTTTCTTTGTTGAGGTATGTCTCCATCACCCAGGCGCGCAGCATGGGATAGCGGGCGTCGTCGGCATCGTTCAGAGCGGCTTCTCCGAGCAGGTTGGCTGCTTCGTCGTAGTTGCCTGTTCCGACGTATCCGAGAGCCATCTCGACAAGTGCGTCGTTCAGACCGCGGTCGATCGCCAGAGCCATGGCTCCTGCCTTGATGGCCTCATCGTAGTTATTCATGGCGCGGAGTATCATCGACTTGGTCACGTAGTGCGAGGCGTTGTTCTTGATCATCGCCAGCGCGCGGTCGATGTTGTCGAGCGCTTCCTGATAGTTGCCCAAGGCGTAGTTGCATTCGGCTATCGATGCGTATATGC
>CAMWZB010000012.1 GCA_947178655.1 uncultured Porphyromonadaceae bacterium | reverse complement strand
GAAGTATCCTCTGAGCAAGATTCTTCCCAAATTCATGTTTCTCCATGCGCTGGCCTACGTCACGGAGAAAGACTCAAAGTCATTCAACGACGTTCTGCGCGAGCTGCTCGAGCGCTATCCCGACACAGATATCACCCCGGTGGCCTCTGCATGGCTCAAGGGTATGGCTCAGGGCCGAGAGCTTCAGGCGGGGACCGGCTCGAATATGCGCGGCATGATATGGGACCTCAGGCTCACAAACGACTCGACTGCTATGGCTTCGGACTCGACTGCCGCACAGTTCGAAATCAATCCTGACGCCCGGCAGAAACTTGTGTTCACGTTCGACACCGACCGCGTGCCCACGAATGAGCTGCTGTTCGATATCGCGCGACACAATTTCCGGTCTTTCGTCGTCAAAGACTTCGATCTCGAGCAGATGAATTTCGGACGGCTTGGCATGGTGATTGTCAGCGGATTCGAGAATCAGGCCGAACTCGACCATTACCGACGTGTAATGGCTGATTCCGAAGACTTCCGCCTTCGTGCCGGCGTGCGCCCCATAGCCATAAGCGAAGCCAACTTCAGGATACTCATCGAGCAGGGCCGTTCGTTCGAGGAGTATTTCAAATACCTCGAGAACCAGAACTACGTCGACGCTCAGGCCGGTCTTCTCACACCCGAAGAGATAGAGGAATTGCCCGAGGAAGAACCTGAGAAGCCGGATGAGACTGAGGCTCCTCCGGCGCAGGAGACCTCGTCTCAAGAGCCGCCGGAGCTGATGAACACAGTCCCGGCTGACACCGTAGCATCCGGACAAGTCAGACCGGAAGCCCCCGTTGCCGCACCACCATCGGCCACACCACCGTCGGCTACACCGCAGGCGCCCAAGCCTGCTCAGCCTGCGTCTCCGGTCAAGAAGCCTCAGCCCGTGCCTATGCTTCCGGGGTCGGAAGGCGATGATGATCCTCTTCTCGATGATTTCTGAACGCAAAAAAAACCAATTGAAAGAACTATGCCGGGAGTTAAACCCAAAAAAGCATTAGGTCAGCACTTCCTTACCGACCTTAATGTTGCCGACCGTATCGCGTCGACCCTTGACGACTATCCTTCCATGCCCGTCCTCGAAGTGGGGCCCGGCATGGGCGTACTTACGCAATTCCTGCTTGAGAAGCATCCTGCCGATAAAGTCACGGTCGCCGAAATCGACAAGGAGAGTGTCGAGTGGCTCCATACACACCTGCCGCAGCCTCAGCCACGCATCGTCGAGGGCGACTTCCTGCGCATGGACCTCGCCGAACTCTATCCCGAGGGCGACTTCTGTGTCATCGGTAATTATCCGTACAACATTTCCTCTCAGATATTCTTCCGCGTCCTTGACTACAAGGACCGCGTACGCTGCTGCTCGGGCATGCTCCAGCGCGAGGTGGCCGAGCGGCTCGCTGCCGGGCCCGGCACCAAGGCCCGAGGTATCCTGAGCGTGCTCCTTCAAGCCTGGTACAAGGTTGACTACCTTTTCACCGTGTCAGAGAACGTGTTCAATCCGCCGCCTAAAGTCAAGAGCGGTGTCGTGAAGCTCGTCCGCAATGACGTGACGTCGCTCGGATGCGATGAGGTACTTTTCAAGACGGTCGTAAAGACCACCTTCGGGCAGCGCCGCAAGACCATCCGCAACTCCGTCCGGTCGCTGCTGCCTCCCGGCGCAGTCCTTCCTCCTGAATCGCCTCTCGGCAATCTGCGTCCTGAGCAGCTCTCGGTGGAGCAGTTCGTAGAGCTTACATCGCTTGTGGCGTCGATTAGAAAAGCCTGAGAGATATGCCTCAGGATATCAGGCCCGGTTCGACAAAAGTCGGACATTGATGTCCGTAATGCGATTTGTATCACTGTCGGCCTGAGGCCGGATTCATTGCGGATTCACCGCAAAAGAACTGCACTGTGCGCGGATTCCGAAATTTCCGCGTCTTCGCGCCGGATGTCTCGAAATTTTTATCTACTTTTGTAAGTTAAAAATATCCGACCGACATGAAGGAGTATACTGAAGATTATCTCAAGGAGATCCGCGACATCATCGGACGGCACGACAGTGCCGAGGCCCGCTCCGAGCTGGCGTCACTGCACCCTGCCGACATAGCCGAACTCTTCCAGAACCTTGATCAGGACGAAAGGGAGTATCTATACGGGCTTCTCGACGAGGAGAAGGCCGCTGATGTCCTGATGGAACTTGACGAGGACGAGCGTCTCAAGCTCATCAATGACATGCCGGCCGAAGAGATTGCCAAGCAGATTGACTATCTCGACACTGACGATGCCGTCGACCTCATCCAGCAACTCGACGCCGACGAGCGCGACGAGATTCTGTCGCATATCGACAACGTCGAGCAGGCGGGCGACATCATCGACCTTCTCAAATATGACGAGGACACCGCCGGCGGCCTCATGGGCACCGAGATGATAGTCGTCAACGAGAATTGGTCGATGCCCGAGTGCATCAGGCAGATGCGTCTGCAGGCTGAGGATATGGACGAGATATACTACGTGTACGTGGTCGACAACGAGAACAAGCTGCGCGGCACGCTTCCGCTCAAGATGATGCTCACGCATCCGTCTGTGTCGAAAATCAAGCACGTCATGGAGGCCGACCCGGTGAGCGTCAAAGCAGAGACTCCCATTGATGAAGTGGCGCTCGACTTCGAGAAGTACGACCTCGTGGCGATGCCTGTCGTGGACTCCATCGGCAGGCTTTTAGGCCGCATCACCGTCGACGACGTCATGGACCAGGTCCGCGAATCGAGCGAACGCGACTACCAGCTCGCTTCCGGTATCTCCTCTGACATCGATGCCGATGACTCTGTCATAGCACAGACCCGTGCGCGTATTCCATGGCTCCTCATAGGCATCATTTCAGGGCTTCTGGCAGCCGTGATTCTCGGCACCTTCGAGGCACAGCTTCAGGCAGTGACGGCTCTTGCCCTTTTCATCCCCATCATAGGCGGCACCGGAGGAAATGTCGGCGTGCAGGCTTCGGCTATTGTTGTCCAGGGCCTTGCAAATGGTTCGCTTGACATTAAGAACTTCGCCTCGCAGCTCGGCAAAGAGATACTCGTAGGACTGCTTAACGCCACTGTCATAGCGCTTGTCGTGCTGGTATACAATCTTGTGATGATGCCTTCCGAACTTGCCGTAACCATTTCGGTGGCTGTATCGTTATTCATAGTGGTGATGTTCGCTACTATACTGGGCACAGTCGTGCCGCTCACGCTTGAGAAACTGCATATCAACCCGGCGCTTGCCACCGGGCCGTTCATACAGATATCCAACGACCTTGTCGGCATCTTCATATATGTGAACATATCCACGTTCTTCCTCCGCGCCATGACCGATATCGCCATCTGACATATACGCCTCCTCAACCAAAACACTATCATACATGACTCGTAAAGCACTTATAACAGGCATCACCGGACAGGACGGCAGTTTTCTGGCCGAATTCCTCCTTGCCAAAGGATATGAAGTACATGGCATCATCCGCCGAAGTTCCAGCTTCAACACCGAACGCATCGAGCACTTATATCTGGACGAATGGGTCCGTGACATGCACGACCGCCGGAAGGTCGACCTTCATTACGGCGACCTGACCGACTCGTCGTCGCTCGTCCGCATCATAGGTGAGGTACAGCCTGACGAAATATACAATCTTGCAGCCCAAAGCCATGTCAAGGTGTCGTTCGATGTTCCCGAATATACCGCCGACACCAATGCCCTGGGCACTCTGCGGCTTCTCGAAGCGGTGCGGATACTCCGGATGGAAAAGAAGGTCCGCATCTACCAGGCTTCAACGTCCGAGCTCTTCGGTCTTGTACAGGAGATGCCGCAGCGCGAGACCACTCCTTTCTATCCGCGTTCGCCATATGCAGTGTCGAAGCTATATGCTTTCTGGATTATGAAGAACTACCGGGAGAGCTACGGTATGTTCACGGCCAATGGCATTCTGTTCAACCACGAGTCCGAGCGTCGCGGCGAGAACTTCGTCACGCGTAAGATATCGCTGGCTGCCGCCCGTATCGCCGCCGGTGTGCAGAACAAACTCTATCTGGGCAACCTCGACGCACGCCGCGACTGGGGATATGCTCCGGACTATATCGAGTGCATGTGGCTCATTCTACAGCAGGACAAGCCGGATGACTATGTCATAGCGACAGGTGAGTTCCACAGTGTCCGCGAATTCGCCACACTGGCTTTCGCCCGAGTCGGCATCAATCTGCGATGGGAAGGAGAGGGCATCGACGAGAAAGGCATTGACGAGGCATCCGGTCGTGTACTCATCGAGGTGGATCCGCGCTTCTTCAGGCCTGCCGATGTCGAGAAACTCCTCGGCGACCCCTCCAAGGCACGCCGGGAGCTTGGGTGGAATCCCCGCAAGACTACTTTCGAGCAGCTGGTCAATATCATGGTTGACTCCGACGTTGCGGCGCTGAATGCCGGCTCCTGCAAGTGATACGGCCTATGGAAAAAGACGCAAAAATATACGTGGCGGGTCACCGCGGACTGGTAGGCTCTGCTATCATGGCCAATCTCAGACGGCGCGGGTTCACTCGGGTTATCGGCCGCTCGCATGCCGAACTCGACCTCATGGATTCGGTGGCTGTCCGTGAATTTTTTGATGCCGAGCAGCCCGATGCGGTTGTCCTGGCCGCCGCTCATGTGGGCGGCATCATGGCCAACTCGCGCTATCGCGCCGACTTCATATATCAGAATCTGCAGATTCAGCAGAACGTCATAGGTGAGGCGTGGCGTCATGGCGTGAAGAAACTCCTGTTTCTCGGCTCGTCGTGCATCTATCCTCGCGAAGCTCCTCAGCCTATGACTGAGGACGCCCTCCTGACGTCGCCGCTGGAGTACACCAACGAGCCGTATGCGCTGGCCAAGATTGCAGGACTGCGGATGTGCGAGTCATTCAATCTGCAGTACGGCACCGACTACGTGGCCGTGATGCCGACCAATCTCTATGGACCCAACGACAATTTCCATCTGGAGGATAGCCACGTCCTCCCGGCGATGATACGCAAGGTCCACCTGGCCAAGCTGCTCGGTCAGGGAGACTATACCGCCATCCGCGCCGATTTAGCGGCCAGGCCGGTCAGCACTGTTTCCGCTGACGCCTCCGATGCTGAGATTGCCGATGGGCTGGAGGCCTTCGGCATATATCCTGACCGTGTGCGCCTGTGGGGCACAGGCGCTCCGCTGCGTGAATTCCTGTGGAGCGAGGACATGGCCGACGCCTGCGTGCACATACTCCTGAATGTCAGCTTCGCCGATGTGGCCGCGCAGTGCCGGGGCGACATCCGCAACACTCACATCAACATAGGCACAGGCAAGGAGCTCACCATCCGCGAACTCTCGCAGCTTGTGGCTGATGCCGTCGGCTTCGACGGCATCATCGAGTGGGACTCGTCCAAGCCTGACGGCACCATGCGCAAGTTGTGCGATGTCAGCCGTCTCCATGCTCTGGGCTGGAAGCACACAGTCGAGCTCCCTGACGGTGTGCGCCGTCTGTACTCATGGTATATCGGCAAATAAAAATTGACATAACGTCCGTGCTCCCGGATTTTTTTATCTACTTTTGCAATTCACCACACACTACTCCATATGAAACGCATCATTATCGCCGCTGCCGCCCTGTTTGCGGCCATATCCGCCATAGCAGATGACTTCGATGAAGCCGCCCGCAGCATCGCCGAGGCCAATACTCAGGTAGCGGCTTCCCGCGCCCGCTACGAAGCGCGCCTTGAAGAGGGACGTGCAGCCAACGTGCTCGCCGGTCCGGAGGTTGAGGTTGACTATAAGTTCGCCCCCTCCGGCGCAGAAAACCGCTGGGGCGTGTCGGTGGGGCAATCATTCGATTGGCCGGGAGTATATGCCTCGCGTCGCAAGGCTAATGGCTACCGGGCCGATGCTTTCGCCCAACTGTATCGTTCCGAATTTGTCGAGAAAGCCCTTGAGGCCAAGCAGCTGCTTATCGCCATAGCTGAGTCGCAAAAGCAGCTCGAACTCCTGCGCACGGCATCTGAGACCATGACACGTCTTGCAGAGGCTTATGAGACCGCTTTCGCTCAGGGAGAGACTACCATGCTTGAAGTCTCTAAGATACGTCTGCGCCGATTCGAAATCGAGAATCGGCTTGCCAAGGCTGAAGTGGAGGATGAGCAGTTGCTTAACAATCTACGAGTGCTCAACGGAGGTGCCGGCTGCCCGGAGGTCCCGGAACTGCCGCTTACCGCCCATCTGAAGTCGCTTGACGAATACCGTAAGGAGTTAGAGAACAACGACCCCGGGGTGGCCGCCAACCGCATGCTCGAGTCGGCCGCTATGGCTGATGTCAGCACGGCTCGTCGCTCGGGACTTCCGTCATTCAGGCTCGCTTATGTGCATGACTATGAGGAGGGATTCCATTTCAACGGGTTCTCTGTAGGCATCAGTCTGCCGTCATGGGGCCCGCGGGCTTCTGTAAAGGCGGCACGGGCCGAGGCTATGGCTCAGATACAGGACACGGGAGACTATGCTCTGCGTGTGAATGCCCGTCTCCTGAACGACTATCGTCTCTGCGCGCGTCTTGATTCGCGAGTGGATGCAGCCCGACGTCTTTTCGTTGATGATATCTATCCTGCACAGTTGCTTAAGGCTCTCGATGCAGGGCGTATCACTCTCTTCGAGTATCTCTCGGAGTACGGTTCGTATCTCGACGCCAAGTCGGAGTACTATGCTCTGTGCGGTGAGTTGGCTCAGGCATGCGCCAGCCTGGATCGCTACGCCCTTCTGCCTGCTTTTTGACAGACAGGAGCGCACATGTGCCGGGTTTTATCCTGTCTGAAAATGATGGCAGGAATCGATGTTTTTCTTTAAACAGAAAAAAGCGGGGAGTCCTCTTAGAGGGCTCCCCGGCTGATGTAAGGTTAAAGATATATTAGCGAATGTTGGGGTTCAGGTTGTGCCACTGGTCGATGGGAGGCAGAACGCCCATTTCGATTACCTCGTCGCGGAGGTGGCAGAGGTGCTTGTAGCTTTCCTCGAGTTCGTGCTGCTCTTCGGGAGTGCCCTTGATGGGAGCGTATGTCACGCCGTTCTTGTCGATGGTGGTCTCCATAGCCATCATCACGTGGCTGAAGCGGTCGTTGTCGACATATGTGCCGGCAGGCCAGGTGAAGGGCTTGCCGCCCATTGCTGCCGCAATCATCTCAATCGATACGTAAGCGGGGCTCTGGAAGGATGAGCGTCCGCGGAGGTCGATGATGTGCTTGCCGCCCTGGATGACGCGCTGCTTCATGGCTTCCCATTCAGTCATGGGGAGCTCGTCGGTGCCGATGATGTCGAGGAGGCTCTTGCCGTTCACAGAAGTTGTGGAAGCGAATACAGCCATTTGTTCGCCGTGTCCGCCGAATGTGCGGCAGTTGGTGATCAGGTCGGCGGGAATCTTGAAGTATACAGCGAGTTCGTGCTGGAGACGAGTGCTGTCAAGTGCTGCCAGAGTCGAAACCTGTGAGGGCTTGAGGCCGGAGTAGAGCAGGGTGATGAGACCGGTGATGTCGGCGGGGTTGAAGATCACAACCACGTGCTTGACGTCAGGGCAGTATGTGTGGATGTCCTTGCCGAACTGTTCTGCAATCTGAGCATTGCCTTTGAGGAGGTCCTCGCGGGTCATGCCTGCTTTACGGGCGGCGCCACCCGACGATACGATATAGCCGGCACCGGTGAGAGCTTCCTTGATGTCGGAAGTGTAGGTGAGGTTCACTCCTTCGAAAGCGCAGTGGTAGAGTTCTTCTGCCACACCTTCGAGAGCGGGTGCGAAGGGGTCGTAGAGACAGATGTTGGGGGTAAGGTGCATCATCATGGCAGTCTGGGCCATGTTCGAACCGATCATGCCGGCTGCGCCTACGATGACGAGCTTGTCGTTGCAAAGAAAATTCATAACGTTTATTTTATCGTTAGGTTATTGTAATTGTTAGTTCAAGTATCGGTATAACGTCCGGTGGCGGATAAGGTCATGATGCCTCCGGATATTTTTGGCAAATATAACGTATTTAACACAAACGAACGAATTTTTTTGCTGAAATTTTTCAAAAATTCCGTCGGGAGCTTTTTCGGGGCGCGGGAGTGAACTCTTGATGATTAGCGTGCGTTAACATTATATAACATTCCTTTCTGACAGGTTTGCTTTGCATCTGGCATAAAACTTGTACCGGAAGTAAAAATTACTTAACGCGGAAGTCGGCTTGCCGGGATATTTTTCGTAACTTTGCACAGTGGCTTTCGCACACTATTCGCTCTCAAAGGTATGATTGAACGCATCGTTATCATCGACAGTGTCGACCCCCTCTGTTTCTATGGCGTGAACAACGCCAATATGCAGCTGATTAAGAATTTATATCCTAAGTTGCGGATTTCGGCCCGTGGCTCAGTGATACGTGTCATCGGCGAAGAGAATGAGACTGCCGAATTCGAGTCCAAAATCAAGGAGCTCAGCAATTATGCCGAGCGCTACAACAGCCTTAGCGAAGACGTCATTCTGGATATAGTCAAGGGCGACGGCCCGAAGGTGCAGAAGCGCGACGGAGTCATCATATTCGGCATCAACGGCAAGCCCATCCAGGGCCGCACGCCCAATCAGCAGGCTTTGGTAGAGACCTTCGGCGCGAACGACCTGACTTTCGCTCTTGGTCCGGCCGGCACCGGCAAGACCTACATAGCCATAGCCCTTGCCGTCCGCGCTCTGAAAAACCGCGAGGTGCGCAAGATCATCCTCTCCCGTCCGGCTGTCGAGGCCGGCGAGAAGCTCGGCTTCCTTCCCGGCGACATGAAGGACAAGATAGACCCATATCTTCAGCCTCTTTACGACGCTCTGGAGGATATGATTCCGGCGGTCAAACTCAAGGAATACATGGAGACCAAGGTCATTCAGATAGCTCCTTTGGCATTCATGCGCGGACGCACGCTCAACGATGCCGTCATAGTTCTTGACGAGGCCCAGAACACCACCACTCATCAGATAAAAATGTTCCTTACCCGTCTGGGCATGAACGCGAAGATGATTGTCACAGGCGACGTCACTCAGATAGACCTCCCGCACAAGACTCAGTCGGGTCTGGTGCAGGCGCTGCGCATCCTTGACGGCGTCCCGGGAGTAGGCCGTGTGGAGTTCGGGAAGAAGGACATCGTGCGTCACTCGCTGGTGCAGCGCATAGTCGAGGCATATGAGAAGTACGACAAGGAAGAGAAGGCCTCGGCAGTCGCCGAAGCCGCGGCGCGCCTTGACGACTCCGCCGATAATCAGGCAGACTGACAGAAATCAACATCACAACCAAGCATATATCACAAATCAAAGGCAATGACACTCACAAGCACTGATTTCAAGTTCCCCAACATGACCGAGCCGGTCTATCACGGTAAGGTCCGCGACGTATACACCATCGACGGCAACATCCTCGTCATGGTCGCTACCGACCGCATTTCGGCCTTCGACGTAGTCCTCCCGAAGGGCATTCCGTTCAAGGGTCAGGTACTGAACCAGATTGCCAACTACTTCCTTGACGCAACGCGCGACGCTGTCCCCAACTGGAAACTCGCCGAAGTAGACCCCATGGCCACGGCCGGTGTCCGCTGCGAAGGTTTCCGTGTGGAGATGATCATCCGCGGCTACCTTGCCGGCAGCGCATGGCGTGAATATGCAGCAGGCGCACGCGAAATCTGCGGCGTGAAGCTCCCCGAAGGTCTGCGCGAGAATGAGCGTCTCCCCGAGCCGATCATCACTCCCACCACCAAGGCCGATGCCGGACACGACCAGAACATCTCGCGCGAGGAAATCATCGCACAGGGCCTCGTGTCGGCAGAGGACTATGAGGTGATGGAGCGTTACACACGCACACTTTTCGAAATCGGCACACGCATGGCGGCCGAGAAGGGCCTTGTGCTGGTGGACACCAAGTATGAATTCGGCAAGCAGGACGGAAAGGTCCTTCTCATAGACGAGGTTCACACCCCCGACTCGTCGCGCTACTTCTATGCCGACACATACGACGAGCTCTTCAAGGCCGGCAAGCCCCAGCGTCAGCTCTCGAAAGAATTCGTGCGTCAGTGGCTGATGGAGAACGGCTTCATGGGACGTCCCGGCGAAGTAGTCCCCGAGATGACTCCCGAGGTATGCAAGGCTATCTCCGACCGCTACATCGAACTGTACGAACACATCACAGGCTGTAAATTCGTCCCCGCTCCCGAAGCTGATGCAGCACAGCGCATCGAGACCGGAGTGCTGGACTTCATGGCCAATCTGCACAACTGATGCCTCAGGTAGAGAAGGTCAACCCCTACCGCGACGACAACCGGGCTAAGGACGAGCAGGTACGCTCGATGTTCGACTCGATAGCTCCGGCCTACGACTTCATGAACCGGGCCATGACAGGCGGTCTTGACCGCCTGTGGCTCCGGCGACTGGTGTCGGAAGCTGTCGAGGCGTCGCCCGGTGCCGTCATCGACATTGCCACCGGCACGGGCGATGTGGCTTTCGCCCTTGCCAGGAAACTCCCGCAGGCCCGAATCACAGGCATCGACCTCTCTGAAGGAATGCTCGACAAGGCCCGCGAGAAGGCCGCCGGACTTCCATATGCGTCCAAGGTGACGTTCAGGCAGGCCGACTGTCTCGCCTCCGGCCTCCCCGACTGCTGTGCCGACCTCATCACAGTGGCCTATGGCGTGCGCAATTTCGCCGATATCGCAGCAGGCTACCGAGAGATGTACCGCATGCTCCGTCCGGGAGGCAAACTCTGCGTGCTCGAGCTATCCACTCCTGTGGCGGCCATCCCGCTGGCGGGATACAGACTGTACACCCGCACCCTCATCCCTGCCCTCGGGCGGCTTTTGTCGCACGACGATCGGGCCTACTCCTATCTCCCGGAGAGTGTGGCGGCAGCGCCGCAGCGCCGGGCCATGACGGCTATCATGGAGGAGGCAGGATTCGTATCTGCCCGATACCGCAGTTTCACCATGGGAGTGTGCACGCTGTACACAGCACATAAATGACAAAATACATTTATTCGGAATCCATTATGCAAAAGATACTTACTCCAATACTACTGGCATTGCTTGGTGTGCCCGCAGCATCGGCGCAGGCGATGTATACGAATTCGGCCACTGTGCCCGACACGGCCGCCGTGCAGGCTGTGAAGCCTCGTGCCACCGACCCCAGATGGGCCGAGCTCCGCTCCACCACTCTCACCGTCCCGACATATGGACCTGACTCTACCGAACTGTCGCCCCGGGTGATAGCCTACTTTGAGGAGGCTTTTGCCATGATGGACTCTACAGAGTATCGCCAAGTGATGGTGGTCAAGCCTCTTCCTCATACATTCTTCGGCCCGGCGGTGTACAACGAGTTCGAATATGCCGACACGGTGTCGCCTTTCATTCCCGAATACAGCGGCGAGGAGTCGCTGCGGTGGATTGAGGAAGCCAATGCCCAGGCCCGCACCATGCGTCGTATCCGGCGGTCGCTCTTCTTCGAGCATCCGCAGGCTGTGAAGTACAATATCAATATGCTTCCCGAGGCTCCGAAAGTATTCCACGCGGTGGTCAATCCCGAGGACCATACCATAGAGATAACTGAAATCGTGAAGGATGCTCCGGTGGCTCCCACCATTGATGCCAAACCGGTACGGAAACGCCACTGGATACGCGACTTCGCTGCGTCTCTGCAGTTCTCCCAGGCATATGTGTCTCCCAACTGGTATCAGGGCGGCAACAGCAATGTCAATATGCTTTCGCAGCTCAACTACAACGTCAAGCTAAATGACGCCTACCATCCGAATCTGCTTTTCGAGACGTCGTTCCAGTATAAGCTCGGCATGAACAACTCTCCCGAGGACAAGGTGCGTGACTACAACATCTCCGACGACCTCTTCCAGATTAACACCACCTTCGGTCTGCGGGCAGTCAAGAGATGGTACTACTCATTTACCGGACAGTTCAAGACACAGCTCTTCAACTCCTATCCGAGCAATTCGCGTGATATCCAGTCGGCGTTCATGTCACCGGGCGAGTTGACTGTCGGTAT
>CAMWZB010000011.1 GCA_947178655.1 uncultured Porphyromonadaceae bacterium | reverse complement strand
CACCAACACCACGTGCATATTCATCAACCAGCTACGCGAGAAAATCGGACAGATGTTCGGCCCGACTGAAACTACCACAGGCGGCAACGCTCTCAAATTCTACGCCTCCGTGCGCATCGACATCCGCTCGCGCAACCCCATCAAGGACGGTGACGACGTACTCGGCAAGCGTGCCTACATCAAGGTTGTGAAAAACAAGGTTGCGCCTCCCTTCAAGCGTGCCGAATTCGACATCATGTTCGGCGAAGGCATATCGCGGGCAGGCGAGATTCTGGACCTCGGCGTAGACTACAACATCATACAGAAAAGCGGCTCATGGTTCAGCTACAACGGCAACAAGATAGCCCAGGGACGCGACTCGGCAAAGAAGGTAATCATGGACAATCCTGAACTGGCCGAAGAACTTGAGAAAGCCATCATGGAAGCCCTCCACAAGGCTGACAAGAACCGCTCGTTACGTCCGGACAAGAAGAAGACTGCCACAGAAGACTCAGCAGACACTCCCGAACCTCGCGAAGTCGGACAGGACTCTCTGAGCGATGACGAATTCGATGACGACGACGAACTCTCGGACGAATTCTCAATCGAAGAGGATCTGTAAGACAAGCGACAACGTTCCATAATATACGCGCGCCCGAAGTATCAGAACCTCCGGGCGCGCGTACTAATATTATTCTATAATCAGGTCTGTTACTCCAGTTCAACCGAGATTTTGACCGGGAAATGGTCGGAAGGAGTGCGGGCACGATAATGTATGAGGTCGATTTCCTGCGGAGCGTTGGCGCCCTTGGTCGCTTGTTCGCCTTCGATCGGAGTACGGTAAGTATCGGAAAGGACACCGTACTTGAGTACCTTCACCGACGGCGACACGAATATATGGTCGATGCGCGAAGGTGTGTAGCTGTCCGTAGAATAGCTATTGTATGTGCCGGTGACCTCATACACCACACCGGCGCGGTCATGCGAGTCGCACAGAAGGTCGCCCTTGATGATTTCGGCATATGAGGGCGAGAACTGGTCGACATTGAAGTCGCCGGTCAGGAACATCGGCAGCGTGGCGTCGAGGTCGGTGAGGCGCTTCTTGACGAGCTTGGCGCTCTCTACGCGTGCAGTGGTGCCTACGTGGTCCATATGGAGATTGAAGTAGAGGAATTCGCGGCCTGACGCGAGGTGACGGAAGTGGCCCCAGGTGCATATGCGCACACATGCGGCATCCCATCCGAGGCCGGGACGGTCGGGGGTCTCTGAGAGCCAGAAGTCACCGTGGTCGAGGACGGCGAACTTCGACGTATCGTAGAATATGGCGGAGTGCTCGCCTGCCTCGGCACCGTCGTCGCGGCCCACGCCTATATAGTCGTAGCCCGGAAGGAGTGCCTTGAGGTCGTCGAGCTGCGACTTGAAGCCTTCCTGAGTGCCGAAGATGTCGAAGTCGTGATAGTTGATGAGGGCGGCGACATGAGGCGCGCGGACGGTCCAGCCGTTGCCTTCGCGGTTGTCGCCGTCGTTGAGCTGGCGGAGATTGTAGGAAGCGATGTTGAAAGCCGCTTTCTGTCCGAGTGCGAGCACGGGCATCAGCACTACGGCTGTGAGCAGAATGATGAAGCTCTTTAATTTCATAGTATCGTTGATTGGTAGTTAAGAGCACAAAATTACACAATCCCCGGCAAAGGAGCAAGAGAAAACAGTGTACGGCGCATGACAATTCGTTATGGAATACGGAACACGGGGCCTCCCGAGTCTGACTTCACGCAGATACGGGTAAATTTGGGCGGAAAGAATCGCGGACGGTCATAGATACAGATGACCAGCGTGTCGCTCAGACCGGTGAGTCCTACACTCCGCAGCGAATCAAGAACCCACTTGTCCTTCAGCGAGCGGGCCGACACATACGCCGTGTCGAATCCGCAGAAACGACAGTCCTCGCGAATCTCGCTGCACACCATATAATTCCGTGGTGTCACGCATGAGGCCGTCACCGCGCACTCGGATGAGAGTATCGCGGTCTTCATAAATCCCGGTCTTTAAGAATGAACGGGTCGTCGAAACTGTATTCTTCCCAAGTCTGCATCCGGTCATTCTTCATGACCACACGTATCATGACGCTGTAAGCCTCCGAGTCGTCATAGTCAATGTCGCGCAGACATCGCTGAGACCGGCGATGACCCACCGGAATATAGCCGACACTCGCGCGGAGTCATACAGATTCTCATAATTGTCAGGCCGGCCGCTGTAATGCCTCACCACGTTAGGAGAGGAGCAGCATCCTGTCTCATCATATCCTATCCTGATGAATGAATCCCCCGACTTCACAAGAATTTCGGGATATTTATTGAGCCGATAGGTGGTCAGGATAATCAGGGTATCGTCGAGCGGCTTTCCGGCCTCACGCCTCACCACGTCAATAACCGACTTGTCGCTCAGCCATTTCTCGGTCACATATGCGCTGTCGAACTTCACGAATGTCTCGTCGTGCATCATCGGGTC
Organism: uncultured Porphyromonadaceae bacterium; assembly: GCA_947178655.1. The sequence goes on along the minus strand of CAMWZB010000011.1, from coordinate 10,504 downwards.
GCATATCAGACAGTTCTTCCGCGACACACACGAAGCCGTGAGGACGAGGAAGAGGGCCGCAAAGAGGGCGGTGAGATGTTTTGCAGTGAGGCGTCTCATCTGAGAAATTTTTAATCGGATGAATCCTTTTCTTGCAGTAGTTTAGAGACTTCCCAATATTCAATCGGATGGAATATATATTCATCCCATTGCTTTATTTTGTTATCCTTGCGGACAAGCCGCACGAATTTACTGTAAGCGCCTTTCCTGATTACAGTACGTCTTTTCAACAGCTGTTCAAGAGTCTTTATGTCCCATTTAAACGCCACATCCGCGAGAATTTTCTCTATTGGCTCGTGCATACGCAACCAGGTTCCATCCGCCTTGTACCATATATCCGCAATAGCATCATAGTATGATACCTTCCAGCCATGCCACTCGTTGAAACCGGCTGAAACGTACGTTGAATCATATTTTACATCAATTCCTTCCAGCCTCGGTGGAAAATAAGTCTTACCCTCACTAAAGCAGATAATCAAAGTGTCGCTCAGATAAGTGACTCCGGCGCTTTTGAGCGAATCAAGAACCCATTTATCCTTCAGCGAACCCACCGACACATACGTGGTGTCGAATCCGGCGAAACGGCCGTCATCGCGTACCTCCGTACATATCATGCAGTTCTTTTCCGGAGCACAAGAGACTGCGAGCATAACGGAGATACTCAGAAAGGATGTAAGCCGCCATTTATGTATATTTGATAATATCTTCATTTTAAGCTTGTTTATCAATTATTGTCAGAATCACATTCTCTCCATAACTGTTCATCAAATCTGTACTCCTCCCAATCAACGATTCGGTTCTTCCGCGTTACCACACGAATCATTGTACATTTACCCTCATTAGAAAGAATCTCACGCTTCAGCATACATTTCAGCCTTTCTATATCCCAATTATAAGCCGTGGATTGTATAATCGGGCTAAACTGGTCATATACAGGCAACTCATCATAATACTCGACTGTCGCCACATAGTCTGGAATATCTCCATTATATTTGTAAGAGATATTGATGAACTTTGAACCGGACTTTACATCAAATCCAGGGGGATAAGGATACAACCGTGCCGCCAAAATAATCAAGGTATCATTCAACGGTATTGACACCGCATTGCGGACAGAATCAAGAATCCACTTATTCCGCAAGTTATTACCCGACACATATGTACTGTCGAAAGTGATAAAACCAAAACCGTTATCGCCTCGAAGCTGGTCGCACACCAAGAAAGAATATTCTCTTGATGCGCACGAGGACGTGAGGACGAGGAAGAGGGCCGCAAAGAGGGCGGTGAGATGTTTTGCAGTGAGGCGTCTCATCTGAGATACTGTTTTAGTCTTCATCGGAAATGACGGCTTTGAATTCATAGGGAAGCCTGATTTTAAGGTGTGCCACATATTTAGTATTTATTGTGATAAATGCAAGTAATATTCGGAAATAATGATTTCTGTCAAATGCGAATAGTGTAAGGCGGTCAGCAGTGTGGCTATTTGAAAAGATTTTATTAACTTTGCGGTATGGTGATGTGTTTTAAAATATGCACTGACTAAACTAAAATAACTGACTATATGGAATCAACACGCCAAGCCAAAATATCACGCCTGCTCCAGAAGGAGTTGAGCGAAATCTTCCGCCGCGAAACGGCCAAGACGCATGGTGTCATCGTATCGGTGAGCGCTGTGCGAGTGTCGCCCGACCTGTCGATTGCGAGAGCTTATCTGTCGGTTTTCCCTTCGGAGAAGTCGCAGGAGATGCTCGAGAGCATCAATGGCTCGTCCAAGACCATACGCTATGAACTGGCACAGAAGGTGCGCTTCCAGCTCCGCAAGGTGCCCGAACTGCAATTCTATCTCGACGACTCGCTGGACTACATAGCCAATATAGACTCGCTTCTGGACCAGTGATCTTCAGGATTGCCCTCCGCTATCTTTTAGCGAAGAAGTCGCACAAGGTGGTCAACGTCATTTCCGGCATCTCAATAGCCGGAGTGGCTGTGGCCACCGCTGCCATAGTGGTGGTACTGTCGGTATTCAACGGATTCTCGCAGCTCGCCACGAGCCATCTGTCGATGATTGACCCTGACGTGAAAGCGGTCCCGGTCGGAGCAAAGGCTTTCGCCGGGTCTGACTCGCTGGCCCGTATGCTCGAGGCACTGCCGGAAGTGTCCGTGGCAGCTCCCGTGCTTCAGGAGCGTGCTCTGCTGGCGGGAGACAACACGCAGATGCCCGTGGTGGTGAAAGGTGTGGACCCGTTGCGCTTCCCTAAGATGGTGGATACGGACGAACTGCTCATTGACGGTATATACAGCGATGTCAACGGCCTGCCCGACAGCGTGGCAGGCGTACAGCTCGCGGTGTCCGTGGCAGTGAACACAGGCCTTAGGCCATCCCCTCTGAAGTGCGGCGACCTGTACATGCCACGGCGCACAGGCCGTATCAATCCTGCCAATCCGTCGGCGGCTTACCGCAGCATACCTGTGGCAGTGACAGGAGTGTTCCGCGTAGACCAGTCAGAGTACGACAATGAATACATTATAGCGCCACTGCGACAGGTCCGCGAACTCCTCGAATACACCTGCGACGAGGCTTCGGCCATTGATGTAAAAGGAGCCGAAGGCGTTGATTCCGAAGTTCTCGCAAAAGCCGTCGGAGGTGTGCTCGGCGACGGATTCGAAGTGCTCGACCGTGTGCGCCAGCAGGCAGATACGTTCCGGATGATAGCCGTTGAGAAATGGGTCACATTCCTCATGCTCGTATTCATCCTCATAATAGCCACATTCAACATCGTCTCCACCCTCAGCCTCATGGTGATCGAGAAGCGCGACAACATGTCCACCCTGCGCATGCTCGGAAGCACTCGCCACGACCTTCGGAGTATTTTCGTTGTCGAAGGCTGGCTCATCACGGCGGTCGGCGGAGTGGCCGGCGTCATAGCAGGAGCCGTTCTCGTCCTCATACAGGAACTCTTCGGGCTGATCCGGCTCAGCGGGGATCCCTCGACATTATCCATCGAAGTCTATCCGGTGGCGCTCCAATGGGGCGACCTTCTCGCCACAGTCGGCACGGTAGCTGTCACCGGGCTTATCGTAGGTGCGATATCAACATTCTTCACACGCAAAATATCCTGACACAACCATGCAGAAAGTTCTGTTCCACAGCACAATTTTCGGTCCTATACATTCAAGGCGTCTCGGCACATCATTAGGTGTCAACCTCCTCCCGGACGATGGGAAAATATGTTCGTTCGACTGTCTTTACTGCGAAGCCGGCTACAATGCTCAGGGCCATGGCACTACCGGTATTCCCTCTCGCGAACAGGTGCGCGAACGGCTCGAAGCCAAACTTGCCGAGATGAAGCACTCCGGCGAACAGCTTGATGTGATTACATTCTCGGGCAACGGCGAGCCTACTCTGCATCCCGAATTTGCCGGCGTGATAGACGATACCATCCAACTGCGCGACCGCTACTTCCCGGAGGTAAAAATCAGCGTGCTGACCAACTCCACTCGCATAGGGGACCCCGACGTGGCGCGTGCTCTGCGCAAGATTGACAACAATATCCTCAAACTCGACAGTGCCAATGAGGACACCGTCAGGATTCTTGACCGTCCCACACCAGGCTATCGGGTCTCTGACATCATCGAGCGACTCGCCGACTTCAGACACTCTGCCATAGTGCAGACGATGATATGCCGCGGCGAACACAATGGCATCATTGTAGACAACTCCACAGACAGCGAAATCGACGGACTCATCAAGGCATACCGCCGCATAGCACCGCGGCAGATTATGCTCTACTCCATCGATCGCCCGACTCCTGAAACGAGCCTGCGCAAAATTCCGGCAGAAGAACTGCAGGCAATCGGCAGACGTATCGCACACGAAACAGGCATCGACGTGCAGGTGAGCATCTGATTTATTTTCTCGCAAGCAAGATACATTCCTCTTGCCGAAAAAAAAGCTGCTTCAATCGGCATTGGACCTATTTGAAGCAGCTTTTTTATGGCCTTGTTCGGAGATTATTCCTTACGGGGAGCACGAGGTGCGCGAGGACGGTCGCCATCGCGGCGAGGTGCGCGGTCACCACGGGGACGGTCGCCGTCACGACGCGGACGGTCACCGCGAGGTGCACGCTGTGCCTCTACGTAACCTTCGGGCTTGGGCAGAAGGGCACGCATGGAGAGGCGGAACTTGCCGGTCTTCTTGTCAATCTCGATGAGCTTGACCTGCACTTTGTCGCCTTCCTTCAGACCGCTGGCTTCCATGTCATCGAGGCGCTCCCATGCGATTTCGCTGATGTGGAGCAGACCGTCGCGATTAGGCATGAACTCAACAAATGCGCCGAAGTCCATAATAGAGCGTACGGTGCCTTCGTATACCTTGCCTTCTTCGGGAAGTTCGACAATCGCATTAATCATGGCAAGAGCCTTATCGATAGAGTCTTTGTTGGCTGCAGCCACCTCGATGTGACCACCTTCGGCAATCTCATCGATGGATACTGTGGCGCCACTCTCTTCCTGAATACCCTGGATGACTTTTCCGCCCGGGCCGATTACAGCACCTATGAGTTCTTTCGGGATGAGCATCGTCACAATGCGGGGAACGTGAGGCTTGTAGTCCTCGCGAGGAGCAGGTATAGTCTGCTCGATGATATCGAGGATGTGCATACGGCCGTCACGGGCTTGATTCAGAGCCTTCTCAAGGATTTCGTAGCTCAGACCGTCACACTTGATGTCCATCTGGGTTGCTGTGATACCCTGACGAGTACCGGTCACTTTGAAGTCCATGTCACCGAGGTGGTCCTCGTCACCGAGGATATCGCTCAGAATGGCATACTTTGAGCAGTCGGTGTCAGTGATAAGACCCATGGCGATACCGCTCACAGGGCGTTTCATCTGAACACCTGCATCAAGGAGAGCCAGTGTACCTGCGCACACGGTTGCCATCGACGAAGAGCCATTGCTCTCAAGAATATCGCTGACTATGCGGCATACGTAGGGGAAATCATCGGGGAACATCCGCTTGAGTGCCCGGTGAGCAAGATTTCCGTGACCTACCTCACGACGGCCTACACCGCGCTGAGGCTTGGCTTCGCCTGTCGAGAACGGAGGGAAGTTGTAGTGGAGAAGGAAGCGCTCTGAACCCTGATTGAGAACATCGTCAAGAATCTTCTCATCAAGTTTCGTACCAAGAGTAGCTGTAGCGAGAGCCTGTGTCTCTCCTCGTGTGAAGACTGCCGAACCGTGAGGGCCGGGGAGGTAGTCGATTTCACACCATATAGGACGAATCTCAGTGGTCTTGCGGCCGTCAAGGCGCACGCCTTCGTCGAGGATGCAGCGGCGGACAGCCTCACGCTCTACGTCATGATAGTAGCGCTTGACCAAAGGAGTCTTCTCCTCGCGTTCTTCTTCGGGAAGAGATTCGATATATTCATTGCAGATGGCATCGAAAGAATCCTGACGCCAGTGCTTGTCAGCAGAGCCTGCTTTGGCGATGGCATATGCGCGGTCGTAGCACTTTTCGTGCACGTCGGCGCGGAGAGCCTCGTCGTTGACTTCGTGGCAGTATTCGCGCTTCACTGTAGCTCCGGCAGCTTCGGCGAGCTCCATCTGCACTTTGCACTGTACCTTGATGGCATCGTGAGCGGCACGCAGGGCTGCAAGAAGATCAGCTTCCGAAACTTCGTTCATCTCACCTTCCACCATCATGATATTGTCATAAGTAGCGCCGACCATGAGCTCCATGTCGGCATTCTTAAGCTGGTCGAAAGTAGGATCAATCACGAATTCGCCGTTCACACGGGCGACACGGACTTCGGAAATAGGGCCATTGAAGGGGATATCGCTGACAGCTATGGCAGCCGAAGCAGCGAGACCGGCCAGACAGTCGGGAGCGTCCTCACCGTCGGCCGAGAAAAGGATGATGTTGACAAAAGTGTCAGCATGATAATTGTCGGGGAAAAGGGGACGGAGGACTCGGTCTACCAGACGTGCTGTAAGGATTTCGTAGTCGCTGGCGCGTCCTTCGCGCTTAAGGAAACCGCCGGGGAAACGACCGGCAGCAGAAAACTTCTCTTTGTATTCTACCTGAAGTGGCATGAAGTCGACTCCTTCGCCGGCCTCTTTGGCCGATACGACCGTGGCTAAAAGCACGGTATTGCCCATGCGCACTTCGACCGCTCCATCGGCTTGCTTGGCTAACTTGCCGGTCTCGATAGTAATCTTACGACCGTCGGGCAGCTCGATGGTTTTTTTAATAATATTCATAAATTCGTCAGTTATATTTTTATTCGTCGAATAATCACGCAAAGATAACCAAAAATATCGGTTCCGACAAATTTTTTTAGGAGCCTGCACCGCCAGCGGACCTGAATTGACAACATTTAGTGCTTTAAATTGTTAATCCGTTGTAGAGATGGTATAAATTGGTTAACTTTGTAGAAATTTACATACTATATATGGACACAAATAAATTCGACCGTCTGAGCTATGCGCTCGGACTAAGCATGGGACACAACTTCCGTAGCTCTGGTATTGATGAAATAAACGTTCAGGATTTCGCCGACGGCGTAGCCGCCGTATATAACGGTACAGCACCGAAACTCAGCTTCGAAGAGGCCAAGCAGACCGTAAACGCTTTCTTCATGGAACTACAAAAGAAGCAGGAAGAACAGGCTGCCGCCATGGCACAAGTCAACGCTAAGGCAGGAGAGCAGTTCCTCGCAGAAAACGGCAAGCGTGTTGAGGTAAAGACGACTCCGTCGGGCCTCCAGTACGAAGTACTTAAGGAAGGCGAAGGCGTACAGCCGACAGCCTCCGACTCTGTGACCGTGCACTATACAGGCAAACTCATCGACGGAACAGTATTCGACTCAAGCGTCGAGCGCGGAGAGCCCGCAACATTCGGCGTCACACAAGTCATCCCCGGTTGGGTGGAAGCTCTGCAACTGATGAAGGCTGGTTCGAAATGGCGCCTTTTCATCCCCTCCGCTCTTGCATATGGTCCTCAGGGAGTTCCCGGAATCGGACCGAATCAAACTCTCATCTTCGACGTCGAACTCATTTCTGTCCAAGGCCGATGACCAAAGCCCATGCACTGACTGCTGCATCGATACTGATGCTCTCAGCCTCCGCAACTCTTGCAGCGGAGGCCAAGTGTACATCTTCTGATGCGGAACTTGACCGTCAGGTTGCAGTGTTCATGGCTTCGAATATCAAGCTGTCAATAGACAACGGCCTGAAAGGAATATCGGAACTTGGTCTCCCCATCGACACAACTCTCATCAGACAACTGATCTTTGAGGAACTCTCAAGACCATATGACCGCAATGCACATGACGCAGCAGAAGCAGCTATAGACAGCGCGTCAACTGCGATGATTGCGTCGCACAGTGCGGAGATGCTGCGCAAGGCTGCAGAGGCCCCAGGCGCGCACAGAATTTCAGGCGGCACAGTGATAGAAACCCTCTCCGAAGGATCCGGAGCATCTCCGACGCCCGAAAGCACCGTCTCAATCCGGTACACAGGGTATTTGCCCGACGGATCAGAATTCGATACCGTTGCTCCGGGCGAAGCTCCTTTCACAGCTCCATTATCATCCCTGACACCGGGACTGGCATCCGCATTGACGCAGATGAAAGTCGGAGGGCACTACTATGTCACCCTTCCGCCGGAACAGGCATACGGTTCAGAAGGCATTCCGGGTATCATTCCACCTGACTGTGCGCTGGGATTCGATCTGTACCTTATAGACGTTAAGTAACAGTAAATATACAAATTTAATCATAACACCTGAATGAAAAAATTATTTTTAGGCGCTTGTGCCATGCTTGCCATGGCAGCGACAAGTTGCGACAAATGTGGAGGCGACAGCAGCTGCAACACCGCCGCCAACGACTCGCTCTCAATGACATACGGTCAGTATGTAGGCACGATGGTAAGCAGCGAATTCGACCGTTACACACAGAATGCAGGCCCGGAGGCCCGCAAAAGCTTCATGAAGGGCTTCCAGTACGTAGCAGGCAACGAAATGGATAAAGAAGCCCGTATGGGTATGCAGATAGCTCTGAACATGATGAACGAACTCAGCCAGATGAAGGAAGAAGGTATTGAGATAGACTCCAAGATGGTCATGTCCTACTTCAAGAGCACTTTCATGGCTGATTCGCTTGATCCTACCCAAGCTCAGTTTGCCGGAGTCGAATTCCGCACCCTCTTCGAAAAAGCCCGTCGCGAGGCAGCAGAGCGTAAAGAGTCCGAAAAAGCTCAAGCTCCCGACTCTCAAGCCAACGTAAAGGCCGGCAACGATTATGTAGCAAAACTGAAAGCTGACAACCAGAATGTACAGGAGCTACCTTCAGGTCTTGTATATGTAATCAAGACCGAAGGTGAAGGCAACAAGCCCTCCGAGAACGCAACTGTCGTGGTGAACTATACCGGCAAACACCTTGACGGAACTGTTTTCGACAGTTCAAAGGACCGCGGCCCTGCAACATTCAACCTCCAAGGCGTCGTTCCTGGCTTCCGCGAAGGTCTGATGCAACTCGGAAAGGGCGGCAAGGCTACCCTCTACATTCCCGGAGCCCTCGGCTACGGCATCAATGGACAACCTCAGGCAGGAATCGGTCCGAATGAAATGCTGGTATTTGACGTAGAGCTTGTTGATATCAACGCTGAATAAAACATCCACGAGGCTGTGTCGTTCAGGTTTAATGGCACAGCCTCGTATTAGTTTACGATGCTTTCTACGAAAACGGCAAACCAATTTCTTATGTAGTTCGATTGTCGTTATGCAAGAGTTCCTCTTTTTTGAGTTTATATTTCTTCAAGAGGTCATTCGCGTGGATTTAATAGCTTACGCATCTGTGCCATCAGTGCAGTGTCAGAGCCAGGATTCTTTCTCTAATAAATATCGTGCAAACAAATAGAACGGCTACCGTCCGTTTCACTTGTCGTCGTAGTGCGACAGCTACAATCAAGCTCTCATGGAATGTTGAGGCTTGATGAAGAAAACTTTCGTCTCAATCATCTGTAATTTTTTACATAAACTCGCGTCTAAAAAGAAAACTTCTAAAATATTCAATTATGCTCAATTTACCGTGGTACTCATATTTGCCAATTGCAGCAGGCTTTGTTGGCGGCATAATCGGTGGCTACTATTATAGAAAGAATCATCGCCACAAAAAGAAATAACTACAGACAAGAGTTTTTATAGTCGAAGTCAGATTCTGATTTGTATAATAACAGAAAGGCAGACTCCATATCAACTACTCTTCCACTTTGCAGTATACGTCAACAGCAAGGCTAATATGAAAAACTTATTGGTAGGACTCCTTTCAATTGGTAGTTCGATATTTTGCTACGCAAATATCGAAAAGTATTATATCCGAACTATTGAAATATCCGGAGAAGAATACGCAGCTCTTGATAGCACATTATTAAGAGCTAAAGAAGTATGGACTAATGGGGATACTATAAGATATATTGCAGAACCGAATATCTATTCTCGGATAGATTCTGTTTCTACACCCGGCAAGATTACTGTTGTACGTAAATCCGAACGAGAAATTGCAGAAATTGATTCAATATTAAACTTGAATAGAACAGAATCAGCAAAACTAAAAATTGGAGATCGAATCCCTGACTTTACTTTTTATGACTATTCGTTTCAAGAACGCGATCCGTGGAGTTATAACGATTTACTCAAAGGGAACGTTATATTATTAAATTTCTGGGCTACATGGTGTGGGCCATGCATTGAAGAACTAAAACCAGAACATCTACCCTCGTTATTAGACAATTTCAAGGATTTTGATAATTTTGTATTCCTGCCGGTTAGCGTCAATCACACTAAACAGGAACTGATAGATTTTTTTCAGTCTCCAAGAGGTAAAGAATTAGGTTGGATATCGGATATTACGGCATGGGATAAGAATGGCGAGTATGCATCAATACTTTCTGATGGTGGTATTCCACTTACAGTTCTAATTGATCAGAATGGAATAATTCGCCTAAATGAAGCAGGTACCTTTTTGAGTGAAGAACAAAAAGCAAGGTTAAGGACTAATATTGAAGAACTACTTCGTTAGAACTTTTGGCTACACTTTTTAAAGGCATGGTAGGACAGGTACACAATTACGGACTGCTCTTTTGAATAAGCCCTTGATATAGTAAGCATCTACGAAATCTCGTCAATCCGCGCAGAGTTACCAACAAGGATGCTCACGGCCATAAAAACGCCATTACTATATTTTCATTACGCCTTTTTATTACTATGCGCCCACGATTTCGCCATTGCTTCTTCTCGTCCAATCGTCACCACTTGAACCTCGCAAGTCGCTCTGGAATTCGTCGACAACTAAGCCCCGACTGGTCTTTCACCGCACACGACAAATCGAGTGAGGCTGTGTCAAAATAGGCGCAGCCTCTTTTTTATAAGCTACTGTAAAACAATCGAGTAGGAGGTAAACACTAA
>CAMWZB010000010.1 GCA_947178655.1 uncultured Porphyromonadaceae bacterium | reverse complement strand
TTTCTGCAAAGGTAAAACTTTTTCTTATTCTAACACAGGTTTATTACCATGCGCCAACTTTATCGCGTCATGCCGTGTTAGTAAGTAGGTCCTCTGCTCTCAGAAAGTGTAAGAGAGATTCATCAACAACACGTATTCAACAAGGTGCTCCGATACTTTATACATCCGTTACGCTTGCCCGTCATCATTCTGCTGGCGATACTTCAGGCCCTGGCCGCTTTCGGGCAGGAGCCGCCGGATTGTGACGACTGCGACGACCGGTGTCCGCCCATAGCAGTAAAAAGCAATCTGATCTATGACGCAGCGCTCACGCCCGACTTCGGCTTCGAAATCGCCCTGTCCCGAAGGATATCCGTCGGGGCGGAAGGTGTATGCGCATGGTGGAGCAACAACAGGGCTCACCGCTACTGGCGCATACGCGGAGGATGGCTTGACGCCTCATGGTGGTTCGGCGACGCCCGGCGGCACCGGCGCATGACCGGCCATCATGCCGGCATCTACGCATCAATGCATGACTACGACTTCGAATTCGGCCACAAAGGGTGGCAATCGCGCCGCCCTACCCTCGGCGCCGGACTTACATACGGATACTCATTCAGGCTGAACGGACGGATGAATCTCGACTTGTACATCCGCGCAGGCTATGCAGGCGGACGCGTCACCGAATACGCGCCGCAATGCGGCACATATATGTGCATACGCCACTTTACCAGTCACTATGTAGGACTGACCGGCATAGGAGTGTGTCTGGTATGGTTCCCGGGACGAGGAGGCTCAAACAATCCCGGAAGATGAATGCACTCGGTCAGACTATACGTTTTGTAGGCGTGGCGCTGTCGGTCATCGTCACTGCCACATCATGCGAGCACAAGAACATTGAGTGTCCGGGTGCCGCACAGGGCGTGCACATCCTCTTCGAGTGGGACAAGGCAGCAGGCGCCGACGTGGCCGGAATGACACTCTACTTCTATCCGCAGGATACTCACGGCCGCCTATGGCGCTTCGACATAGCCGGACGCGACGGCGGCAATATCGAGCTACCGGTGGGACACTACAGCATGATCGCATGCAACAACGACCTGCCGGGCATCACTCTCGAAGACACCGACCTCCCCGAGACCATCAGAGCCACGGCAAGACGACAGGCTCAGGAGGGACTTTATTCAAGCACAGGTATGCTGTACGGCGTCACAGTGAGTTCACTCGAAGTGACACCGTGCGGAGTGAGGTACATCACCGAAGCCGGAGCTGTCAAAGAGTGTAGCCGCGGACTCGTGCGGTGCAGTCCGGACTCGCTTGCGACGGACTATACAATAATACTCCGAAACCTCTCCGGCGCTGAACGCATACGGTCGGCGTCAGCCGTCCTCAAGGGGGTGTATGCCTCCATGCTGCTTCAGGACACACTCCCCTATGGCTCTCCCGAATCGCTTGCCATAAACATGACCGCCGACCGCAAGGCCGCCACCCTGACAGGACATGCGAGCGCGTTCGCTCCTCCCGAAGCCTCAGTTTCAGACTACATGCTGTCGCTGAGAATCGTGAAGACAGACGGCAAAACCATCTCGATTCCTGTCGAAATAAAGCCCGAAAACATGAACCTCATCACCCGACATAATGTTATAATCACAGCAGACGGTGTCATCATACCCGGCGACGGGACTTCATCTGATGATATAGGCGGCATAGACGCGGCCGTCGACGGATGGAACGTTATCGAGATTGATGTGGCACCGACTGTCTGACTGAATCAACATTAAACACCGGATATAAACATGACTATGAAATCAATCAACCTTATAGCAGCCTCTTCGCTGGCTGTACTGTCAGCCTTGGCGGTCTCATGCTCCGAAGGTGAGGATGTCAAGCAGGACAATCAGGCGACAGATGACGGAGCGATCCGCTTCGCTGCCTCTACCGAGTTCTCCCGAGCAGGCGACATAACCACCAACAACCTGACATCATTCAATGTCTACGCCTACACAGGCACGACCTCGGCTCCTGTCACGTTCATGGACAACGTCGTGGTGAGCAAATCTGCGTCAAACTCATGGACATACTCGCCGCTCCAATACTGGCCGGCAAAACAGGCCGTAGACTTCTACGCATTCGCACCTGCGTCGTGGGTGGGAAGTTCCGGACCGCTCAGTCCTGTGGCATATGATGCAACTGACGGAACCGAGGACATCGTTTATGCCGTCAGCCCCGACCAGACAGGCAATGCCGGCATGGTCAACGCGCAGGTGATATTCAACTTCAGACATGCGCTCTCCAAACTGACCGTAAAAATGAGTTCCTCCAACACATCACTGAAAGTGGTAGTGTCGAGTGTCGCCATGTCGAACATCATGACGAAGGGCAACTTCAACTTCCCTTCCGGCTCGACCTCCGCGGAGGCATCTGAAGAGACTGTAGGCAAGTGGACTGACCAGAACACTCCGCAGGCATACTACCTCCATTGGGCCCAGACTCTATCCGAGCAGCTCACTCTGACATCGACACCTACCGTGATTGCCGCATCCGGACTCGGACGCGGAGGCGAGATGTACGTCATCCCTCAACCGCTGTCCTTCCGCAGTCAGGGTTCGGGCAAGGACACCTTCATCAGCGTGCAGTGCTCGATATACGATGCACAAAGCGGCGAACGCCTATGGCCTAATGAAAACACTCCCGAAGAAAACCTCATTAACGGAAGTACTTCCGGTGACGGTCTGCTGAGATTCCCGCTCTCGACCGACCGCTACTCCGAGTGGCAGCCCGGCGTGCACTACATCTACAATCTGGTCATAAACTCCAACGAAGAGATGGGTGCCATCGAGTTCGGCAATCCTACTGTCGACACCTTTATCGATGTTGAGCAGACTTACCAATAACCGACTCTTAATACAAAAATAACGGAAGCGGCCCTACGGGGTATCGCTTCCGTTATTTTTGCATTGAGTTATCTTGCGAGACTGCGCTTATCTGACAGTGACTTTCGCCGTCTCGGCTCCTGCATGCACGACATATACGCCAGGCGACAGCGGCACTGATATGACTCCGGCCACTCTATCGCGGCTGTAGACCACCACACCGGAAGGAGTGGTCACAGTCACAGCGGCTTCGGCATCAAGAGAGACGCACACCGCACCCTCTGCACCGAAAATACGGTTGCCGGCACTGCCGACGGCTGCAACACCCGACTGGGCGGTGAATACATCTATTTCCTCCGAGGGCAGACTATGGAGTCCGTCAGCATCGTAGGCTGTGACAGTATAGAAGTACTGCGTACGCGTCGACAGACCGCTGACGACTGCCGAGAGTTCAGTCCCGCAGTCAGCCGACTCCCATCCCTCAGCGTACTGAGGCTCGAACGAACCGTCATGGCCAAGAACTATGTCATCGACATACAGCGAGCCGGCAGCTCCGCGGCCGAACACAATGCGCATACGGGTTGTGCCGGGCGGCATCAGAGCATCATCCGAAACAGTTCCCACAGTCACAGTATTGCCCTGGGTCTTAATCACAGGGTTGACGGTAAGCACGGTCTGCCATGTACCGCCGACCTGGGCATCGACACTTATCGAAGCATCGTCATCGGTCGAATTGCCGCGATACCAGAATGAGAGAGAATTGATGAAGCCGGGATAGTCTGCCGTGACGACACGCTCGCCATCGAACATCATACGAAGCGACGGAGCCGCTTTTCCAACATAATTCTTGAGCGAGCCCGTAGTGGTCGAGTTAGTGTTCCATCCGTCGGGAAGCACTAATCCGTCGGTGAAGTCCACTGTCTCATAGGCAGGATCGATGATGTCCTTGGCGTACACGGCAAGTTTGTATCCTGCGACACCGTCCATCGCTTCCCAACGTGCCGTGAAACCATTCTCGGACACTTCCAGCGGCTTCAGAGCCACAGGACGCAGCATATCGAGCGTCGGGGCAAGCGTCTGCACAGACATGGCCTTAGAGTCATAGGATGTGCGATCACCGTCACAAGAGCGAACCACATAATTGTAGTCGGTCGACGGACTGAGATTATCAACCTTGCAAGACGTTGTGCTTTCGACTTTGGTCGTAAAGAACGGTACTTTATTGGAGCCAAGACTCACAGAGAGCTCATACGTTCTTATACCGGGTACCAGTTTCCAGTTGGCCGTGAAGGAAGTGGGAGTCACGTCTGTGGCCTCGAGCACCTCAGGCACCTCGAGAGCATCACCACCGCCCTTGACACGGAATGTAATGGTTCCGTCAACTTCGGCGATGTCAGTTATGGGCATCTCAAGGTCGACTCCGAACCACGTTATCATTGCCGGCGTAGTCGATGCCGTGAAGTTGCGCACATTGCTGGTTCCGGGGAAGGGGTCGCCGCTCCGTGTGGCGCCTCCATGGACGCCGTCGGCCTCTACAAGATCGATTCGCTGGTGGCTGTACTCGTTATTGGCCGAGTTGCGGTCCCACAGATCCTTGTCATAGTCAATATGCCACACCAGCATTCCATGGCCGCCGATGTAACTGTCCCACCCCGTGTTCTGACGGTTCTCGAAGAGGAAGAATTCGTTGTCACTCTCAGTAGTGACCATCACGGCGGAATTAGACTCGTGCAGCGGTTCGAGAACTACATTCTCCGGAGCCGCAAGACGGCGGGGGTTGAGCCATCCGAGGCAGTAGCGCTCGAAGGAACTGAAGTTGGGCGGAGTATTGCCATCGTTGTTGTACGAGCCGTTGTCCATCACATCAAATGATCCGGGAGTCATATCAGATGATGCAAGGCGGGTCGCATAATGGTCAAGGAGACCGAGAATATGACTGTACTCATGCACGAAAGTACCGATACCGGTAAGACGGGCTCCATTGGTTCCTCGAAGCTCATTAGTGCAGGCATACTTGTTGAACTTCACGCCATTGTATGAAAGGTCAATGCCGTACATGTCCCACAATTCGGCAGCATGCGGCCAGATGGTCCAGCCGGGAGCGCCTTCATTCTGTCCGTATCCGGCATAGAAGATGAACACATTGTCGACGTAGCCGTCGCCGTCGTTGTCATACTCAGAGAAGTCGATATCGGGATATTGCTCACACATGACCTTGATACCGTCACGCGCCATCAGCCAGCCCTGCACATCGTAGGTCGAAGCGGTCTCTGCACCATACCAAGGCTCGGTCTGAGGCAATGTCACCGGACCGAACACCTGAAAGTCAGGAACGAAGTTGCCGTAGGAGTTATCGCGGTAATAGTCGGCGGCACTGCCTGTGGCTCCGTTGTAGTCGTATCCTTCCTGCTTGACAAGATTCTCGAATGCCTGACGGGGATTGTCGATTGTGAACTTCACGTCCTGGAATTCCACAAGCAGAACTATGCTCTTGGGATTGCCCGTGGTAGGATATTTGGTGACTATTTCCGACGGTATGCGACGGCGGCTCTCGGCGGCACGGCGGCTGTAAACCTTCATAGCGGCCGACACCGCCGCATCGGGGTCAATCGTACGGAGCAGTCGCATCTCGGCCGCAGTACGGCGCACCATGTCATGGGCTTCGACACCCGTCGAAACAAAGTCGCCATTGCTGTCGGCCTTGGCATAAAAGAGACGCCCTGTCCCGTCGGCAGTTAGCGGATAGCCGTCAGTAGTAACATAGTAATGAAAATGCTCGTCACCCACAATGCTGACAGGTATGCTTGTTCCGTCAGGCAGCTCATACCGGTGTATGCCGGGCTTTGCCGGAACAGCATGGGCTCCCGCAGAGGAAAGCGCTATCAGAGCGGCCAGTGCAAGGCGACGGACTGAATTCATGATATTCATAATTGGGATTGGCAGTTGTCAATGATTAAAAGGGGCTGTGCCAAAATGAATCACACTTTGACACAGCCTCCGTTCAGATATTATTTTACAAGGAGCTTGTAGCTGCTGTTGTTGGCCAGCACGATGTAAACTCCGGGAACTACGGCGATGCTGTCGCTGCCGGTGGCGCGGAAATTGTACATCATGCGTCCGTCAACGGTGTAGATGCATACCATGCCTTCGGCACCCTCGATGGTGATGCGGCCGTCCGCAGCCTTGACGCTGAGAGTGCCATGTGCCACACCGTCGATGCCGGAGAGGTTGATGACAGCGGGATTCGAGAAGATAGACTCGCCGTCGTCATACACGGCACTTACGTGGTAGGTGTGGTCAGCCGTCGCATCAACCGCAGGATCGAGATATTCGGTCTCGCCGATGCAGTCGGCGATATTCTCGCCGTTGCGGTATACATTGTAGCCATACAGGTTGACAGCAGGCTGTGCCGGGATATACTCGATATCGTCAATCATCAGCGCCCACTTCTGCTGCGAGGTGCAGCGGATGGCGAAGTAGCGTGCGCCGTCAGGGAGCTCGTAGCTCTTGCGCAGCCAGGTTTCGTTCGAGACTGACTCCTCTGCGAGCAGGGTAAAGTCCTCGATATCCCGGCCTGAGCGTGATATCCAGATTTCATACGTTTCGGGAGAGTAATAAGCCAGCATAGCGCGCACATAGAACGATATTGTCTGCGACTGACCGAGGAGCTGTGGCGAGATGAGCCAGTCGTCGTTCTCGGTAGCGGCCGAGAACGCTATCAGGCACTTCGACCCTGAGTATGCCGAAGCGATTTCGGAGACACCTACCTTGACGGCATTGAACACTATGAATGCCTGCTCCTTGCCGCAGTTTTCCCAAGTGAAGGAGGTCACGCCATTGTTCATGCCCATCATGGTCTTGGCGCCGTCCTTGTCCACCATGGTCCACTGACCGAAGTCCGAGATGGTGAAGTCATCATACGATTCGAAGTCATCCTTGACAGCTTCCGCACCCGGATAGGTGCTTGCCTCGCCCCACGAGAGCTGTACACCGAGACCGTCCTCCGACGGAACGGCAACGAGGTCATTCACGTACGGTACATTCGGATATACCGTGCCGATTATCATGGAAGCCTTGTCGTTGTACGGATTCTGGTCATCGGCAGAAGCTACTGCGGCAACCATTTCGACAGACTCTTCGGGTCCATTGAGCTCGGGCACCCATATGCACTCGACAGTCGCGCTTTCGCCTGCGGCGATATTGACATCCTCACCGCTCACTTCCTGACCTCCTACTGCGAAAGTCACCTTGCCTGCCAATGCTTCGGTACCACAGTTGCGGACTGTTGCATTGTAGACATTGTCGCGACCGCGGACAGCCTGTGCGGGTCCTGTCAGCGATTCAAGGGCGAGGTCATGGGCCAGACGTTCGCCGGTCAGCCTGATATCATCGATATACACCCAGAAGTTGTTCACCGCGTGAGCGACGAAAGCGATGGACGCACGGCTGTAAGAACTGTAATCTGACATATCAAGCTCGATGAGCTTCCAGCCATCCTCATCCTTGCAGCTGTAGTACGGCGATATTATCTTGACAGGCTGCTGCACTCCGTCGACATCATATATTATGCCGATTTCAATTCCGGCTGATGCGGCGAGCGCACTGTTCTGACAGAAGAGCCGGAACGACAGTTTCTGATTGACAAGACTTGACAGATTCAGACGAGGCGACACCCATGAGCGAGCATCTCCGTTGCCATAGCAGCGCATGAATGTAATGCCTGTGAAAGGAGTGGCCTTAGGTTCGTAGCCGTTCGTTGCGGGAGACCATGCTGTCGTAGGTTCTGACAGCCACGGCGTAGTCTTGAGGTTGTAGAAGTCTGACTCTTCGAGCGGAAGTTCGTAAGCCTGACCGACAATAATACGGGCTGTCTTTTCCGCCGCCACACCGCCTGTTGTAGTGGCTGCCACGTAGTAGTCTACATACTTCTGACGTTCGTTGGGGAAGTATTCGGTAACGAGTTTGTCTGTGAAGGAATTGCCGTGTACGTCCTGTGCCACAACCGAGCGCACTCCGCCTACGGTGCGGTATATGTTGTACGAGATTTCAGACGGGTCAAGCTCCTCTCCTGTCGCCGAAGGACAGCCTTCGGGATATGACCACGAAATCTCGACGTCACGGTCATTATTGAGCGTGCGGACCGCTACCGACTCTACTGCCACAGGAGCCGGAGCCTTGGTGTCAACGCTCACTTTCAGTTCGAGACCCTGACCCTGGTCGCTGCTGGCTGTGATAATGTATTCATTGATGCCGAATACAGGATTGGCGTCATTCAGAACAAGAGTCGCACCGGGAGCCACGCCCTCAGTGACGTTGCTGATGGGAAGGATATTGCCATTGCGGAACAGACGCACGTTGGTGAGCGAAGCAATCTCACGGCCGCGTGTGTCGACCGACGGAACCTTGATGGTGAGTTTCACAGCACCGTCAACCACAGCCTTCGACACAAGCTCAGGTTCGGCCGGAATAGTTGACGGGCCATAGTATGCCACTCGGATATTGTCAAGACCGCGGTGGTCGGTGCCGGGGCTGACCAGATGGAAACCGACGCGGCAGTCGCCCTCGTCAGCCGTGAAGAAGCCGTAATAGTTGATGTTCTCTTTTGAGTGCTCGTTCACCACACGCATGATTTCGCGCTTCTGACCCTCTACAGTAGGCATGTCACCGACATGTGCGCTCAGTCTGAACTCGAAATGGTCACCGGTAGAATAGCCGCGGGTAGAGAACGACAGACGGTATACATTATCAGGTACGAGACCTATGGTCGGTGTGATAATCCAGGCATCTGCCGGTGTAGGATAGGTGGCATAGTCGATTCCGTAGATGGCCTCGCGGTTGGCGGCGAACCACATCCAACGGTCGCCATCATAGTGGCTGATGCCGTTCACATCGATAATGGTGAATGTATTGAACATCGTCTGCGTGTCGAACGTTTCGAGATACGGCGGTTTCACCTCAGCGCCGACAAGTATAGGAGTCGTATAGGCCACGTCGCTCGAACCGACTTTTGTGACAGCGTATACCTCGTACTGGCTGAGCATCATGCGGCGCGAAGGAGTATCGGTGAAGGTCGTTTCGGTAAGACCTTCTGCAACAACTGTTCCTTCAGGACGGCGCACGACCTTGTAGGTGATGTCTTCGGGGTCATAGTTGCCTCCCGCCTTGCTGCCCTCAGGAGCAGTCCATGTGACGGTTGCTGTCTCGCCGCGCGGTGTGGTCGTGACAGTCAGATTGCCGACCTTGCCGGGAACGTCACGACCGCCCCATACATTGATATCGGCCCGCACACTCTTGCGGCCGAGGCTGTCGTAGCAGTAGAAAGTCACCTCATGCGTACCGTCGGCAAGTGTGATAGGATTCGTGACGGCGCGACTTCCGGCACCAAGACCGGTAAGTGTATGATTGAGAATTCCGTCGACATATACCTCGACCTTCACTTCGCCTGACATAGCGCTGCGGTCATAATGGCGCGAGGGGACATCGAAGTCGAGTGTCACGACATTGTCAGATCCGTCGGCATACTTCACAGTCATGTTGCTGACTGCTTCGGGCGCCTTGGGATGGCTGTCCATGAAGAAAAGCGTCGAGAATACTTCCTTGTTGAGGAATTCCTTTACAGGCGTAGCCTTACCCGTGGCCGGATCAATCTCCATAATGCAGGATGTATAGAAGCGCTCCTGGTACTGGTTGACAGTGTAGCACACCAAAGCCCAGTACAGTTTGCCGGTACGGTAGTCGAACGTACCGCCGGAAAAAGTAGAGTTCACCAGATAGCCGATATCACCGACAAGGGTAGATTTGCCGGTGTGTTTGTCGATTTTGTAAAGGCACGAGTTGGTCTGGTTATTGGGATGCGACACGCCGTACATCTCGCCTTCTGCACTGAACGCGATAGCCGGCATGAAAAGCGGCTTGTCCACTTTGGCCACATCGGTGAATTTGCCGGTCTCAAGATCGACCGTACGGATGCTGTATCCGCCCTCTTCGCGGTCGGGACAGTAGGCGTACATGGTCGAGGTGGAGTAGTCGTACGCCATAGCATAGGCATCGGTAAGGGTCGGGGCGTTATGTCCCGACACGCTTACGGTCTCCCATGTGTGGACATCCACTTTGTTGAAGGTGTTCGAAATATTGTCCTTGATCGAAGTATCGGTACCGTGGATGTAGTAGAAATAGCCGTCATAGTACGCACCGCCGCCCGTCACAAGACGGTTGGTTGAGAATATGCGATACGATGAGAACTCATCGGCCGCACCATCGCTGGTGAACGAGTAGAAGCCGACTTTCTGCGAATCGGTCCACGTGTTGTTGCGCTCCATGGTGCCGTAGAAAGTGATGCTTTCCGCTGCCTCGCTGCTCCGGGGAGCCCGAAGAGCCTGCCAGGGAGCGGCAGCAGTAATGGCAGCAGCGGCAGCGGCCAGTCCGAGGCCGAAAAGGCTGAGTGTGAATTTGTGATTCATACGCCGTTTTTGCTTTAATTATTGGAATGTGATTTTATAAGTTTCTGTAAAAATATAATCACCATACGGTGAGCGAACGCTACCGTATGGTGATGAGTGGTTCTATATGTCGCCGTAAGACATATGTAGATTCATATTCTGTTGGATATGTGATTGATACCGTTGTTTTAGCGGATGACGGTCTTCACACCATTGATGATGTAGAATCCTGCCGGAAGCTCCTTGACGCTATCCACTGTGATGCGGCGGCCATTGATGTCGTATACGCGGACAGTGCCGTCGGCCGATGCGTCGATGCTGTCGATGCCTCCCACTTTCTCTTCCAGATAGAAAGCCTTGAAGTGGTCTTCTCCCTCGAAAGTGAAGGTGTAGGGGTCGCTGGTCTCGTAACCTTCTTTGCTTACGGTGACGGTGTAGGTATTGCCGTCGGCCTCAAGTGCCGGCAGTGACACGCTGTACATAGCCGGTGCATACTCCTCGAGTGTCCAAGTGTTTTCGCCGTCGGTCATAACGACTGTAGCTCCTTCTATCGGCTCGACTGACTCGTCGGCAACGATGGCGACGAAGGTGAGCATAGCCTCCTCGAGAGTATAGACCGCTGTCACATCCTTGCCGTCGAAGGCCACTTCGACAGTCTGTGTCTTATAGCCCTTGGCCGATACTTCGACTGCGAAAGTCTTGTCGGCTGCGGCATTGTAGCTTACTTGTGTGCTGTATGCGCCGTCAGCTGCGGTGAGCTCAGTGCCGTCGAAGGTCACTGTAGCGCCTTCGATAGCCTCTCCGGCCTCATTCACTACCGTGGCCGTGTAGGTGAGCATAACCTCCTCGAGAGTATAGACCGCTGTCACATCCTTGCCGTCGAAGGCCACATCGACAGTCTGTGTCTTGTAGCCCTCGGCCGATACTTCGACTGCGAAAGTCTTGTCGGCTGCGGCATTGTAGCTTACTTGTGTGCTGTATGCGCCGTCAGCTGCGGTGAGCTCGGTGCCGTCGAAGGTCACTGTAGCGCCTTCGACAGTCTCTCCGGCCTCATTCACGACCGTGGCTGTGTAGGTGAGCATGATTTCCTTGAGGGTATAGACCTTCTCGACGGGCATGCCATTGAAGATGACGGTCTCTTCCTGTGCCTCGTAGCCGGGAGCCGAAACCTTGACTGTATACTCGTTCCAGTAGCTGCCGTACGAGGGCACCTCGGCTGTGTAGACTCCTTCCGCAGCCTCGAGGTCGGCGCCGTTGAAGTTGAGGACAGCGCCTTCGACAGCTTCGCCTGCCTCATTCTCCACACGTGCAGTGAACGACAGCATGACAGCCTTGAGAACAGCGTCGTTGACATATTCCTTGCTGCGTTCGGGCTCGGTGATGTCGATGACTTCGGGCTCGAAGTAGTCGGCATAGATGCTCAGAACGTAGGCTGCCTCAAGAGCGCCGTCCAACGAGAGCGAGTATGTGCCGTCAGGGCCGGTGGTCACTGTAGCCAGCGCGGTGGGAGTGTCAGGAAGGCTGATGCTGACGGTCGCGTCGGCAAGAGGTTCCTGATCAAGACCGCTCTTGACCACTCCCTTGAATACGGTCGGTGCAAGCGATTTCAGAACAGGCTCGATAGTCTTGCCTTCGCCGTCGAACACAACTTCTTCAGAAGTGTAAGGCTCATAATCAGGATGCTCGACAGTCACGACGTACTTCTTGTCGGCCGCCACATGTGCGTAGAACCGATTGGCGGTGTATGTGCCGGCTCCCGATTCGCCCAGAGCCACAGTGGCGTCGGCGTTGTCTTTCTCAACGAGTGCCACAGTCGCACCTGTCACAGGATTGCCGTCGGTATCGACAGGCTTGACATTGACTGAGAGGATCAGACGGCTTACTACGAAGTTGCGCGTGTACTCCTGACCAACCGAAGGAGACCATTTATATTGAACCGGTTTATAATACTTAGGTTCGATATCGACGTTGAACGAAGTGGGAACGACACCCTTGAACTTCACTTCATAGTCGGGCATTTCCGGAGTTGTCTCCGTTGTCGCATATACCGTGCCTTCTGAATCCGAGAACGTCAGTTTACCGTAAACAGTGGCATAATCGGATTCGTCCATCAGGTGGCCCTTGATGGTGGAGACAATCCACTCAAGAGTAAGCTCAACACCGCCGAGATCGGCACCGTCTACGGTGACGTCCGTTGACGCTGTTCTGAAGCCCTCCTTGGAAACTCGTACGGTAAGTTTTCCGTCTGCCATATTCTCGAGCGTCCATGACCCGTCTGCTGCCGTATCGACGCTTTCACTGCCTATCTTGACAGTAGCACCTTCAACTGCATTGCCATCTTCGTCTTTAACAATACCGGATACAGTATAGGAACCTACTGTCGCCCCGGCATAAGTATTCTTGATTTCACGGCACAGTGCCTGATTGCCTAAATACATGCCTACGTAGCAGTCGTCATCAATATCGACATCAACCCACTTGTACTCCGTCGCCGATACTGCGGGGGAGGACAGGGTCTCTTTATAGAATGTTTCGGCAGCGGCTGTGTAGCCTCCGCCATCTTTCGGAGTCATCTTGTACAGAGCCAGAACCATCGACCCACTGCTTATCGTCTTGACTTCGAATGACAGTGTGCCGGCTTTGACCGGGAAAATAATAAGTTTGGTCGTTGTCACATAAGTACTGTTGGCACCTTTAAGCACCTGCGTGCCTTCATCAAAAGAGATTCTGTAATCAAAGTTACCGCCATTGAATGCCCACCCGTCAGGAAGGTATTCTGTATAGTTGTCCCTTTTGATGTAAGTATTGTCCGACGTAATGACTTTCTTGTCGAACGTCCACTTAACGACAGTCTCAGCTGCCCGGGAGGTCAGACCGAACAATGAGACGAGCATAGTGAGAAGAAGTAAAAGGTGTCTCATAATTAAGGTTTAAATTTTTTTTATAATTAGACATTGCGAAACACTTTGGTCTGCGACAGAGTGCACGC